>JANNYA010000067.1:0-13445 GCA_031409855.1 Rhodanobacteraceae bacterium
CAATATCATTGATTTTGTCGGCCACCATGAGCGAATTTTCCCGATTGGACGCTTGGACAAAGATTCTGACGGGCTGATTTTGTTGACCAACGACGGCGATATCGTCAACAAAATTCTGCGCGCTGAGCACAATCACGAAAAAGAATACCTAGTCACGGTCGATCATAAGATCAGTGCGGCGTTTTTGAGCGGTATGGCAACCGGCGTCCGTATTTTGCGGCGCACCACCAAACCGTGCCGAACCTACAAAGTGTCGGCGATGACCTTTGGCATCGTGCTGACTGAAGGCATGAATCGCCAAATTCGCAAAATGGCGGAAGCGTTTAACTATCAAGTGCTCAAACTAACCCGCGTGCGGATCATGAATGTGGAGTTGGGGCACATCAAATTGGGCCGATGGCGCAATTTGACCGACGCCGAATTGGTGCAGTTGCGTGTCGGTGCTAGCGCCCCAAAAACGGTTGAGGCAAAGCAAGTATTCACCCGTGGGCCGCGCCCCGGGGCTGCAATAGCACCCCGTAAAGCGCGTGGTGACACGCCAGCGGCCAGAACCACGGTGCGTGGCAATGCGCCATCGGGATCGGGGCGACCAACTCGCGACGCTAGCAAAACTCGTGCACCCAGAACTGGCGAAGCGCGCCAAACATCTAGTCGTGTTTGGGAAAGCAAGCGACCGCCCAGTGAGGGTGCAGCAAAAAGTCGTAGTGACGCGCCGATAGCGCGAGTACGCAATGCCTGGGGTGAAGCCAAACTCAGCAAACCGGCGTCCACGTGGACTGATGCCCGCCCCGCGCGCAGTAGCGCACGCGCTCCGGGTGCATCAACAGAGGCAAAGCCAGCGCGCGTCAAGCGTGTTTGGACGGATGCCCCGCCGGCGCGCACCTTTGCCAAGCCCGCCAGCACTCGGCCGACTTCTGCGCGGCCAACGACCGCAAGAGCCGGTGCGGCGCGTCCTGGCACCCGCAGTGGTGCGCGTGCCAGTGGCGCGGGCGCGCGGCCGGAAGCTGCGCGCGTTGAGCGCGGTACGCGCACCGAAGTTTCGCGCGGGCCACGCGGTGGCATTCAGCGCAGTACGAAACCGGCCGGAAAATCGGCGCCGCAAAAGCGCCGGTAGCGCCCCGAGGAAGCAGCATTGGAAGCCACGCCTAAACTTGCTGAATCGCTTCCATACAAAAGCTTTTCTTGTCAGACTCCAGCGCTTGAACCTGAAGGGGTGGGCCTACGCCCTGCACCGTTGGGCGCGCAGCCAAAGGAGTTTGAACGGTGGCGATCTTTAAGAAAGAAAAGCTCGGTGTACAGCCTGGCAACGAGTTCCAGCATACGGTGCTACTGGTCGATGACGAGCCAGATAATCTAAGTGTATTGAGTTCTATTCTCGGCAACCGTTACCACATCATGCAGGCCAGCGATGGCCAAGAAGCGCTGGAAATGGTGCAGGCGATGGCGAACCCGGCACGCTTAAGCCTCGTGGTCAGCGACCAACGCATGCCGCGCTTAACTGGCGTTGAGCTATGCGAAAAGCTTTGCCTGCTGTCGCCAAACACGGTACGAATTATTGTCACGGGCTATATTGATGTCGATGCGATTGTCGATTCGATCAATCGGGCGCGGATTTATCGCTTTGTGATCAAGCCCTTTGATCGCCATGATTTCGAGCTGACTGTGCAGCGCTCGATCGAAGCGTTTGAGATGAAGCTCAAACTGGATGATTACGTTGCGAATTTGGAAAACAAAGTCGAGCAACGCACGTTGGAGCTGCAGCAGCGAAATGATCAGCTGCAGACGGCGCATGCCAAGCTTGAACAGTTGAGCACCACCGATGTGCTGACTGGCTTGAATAATCGCCGGTATTTATTAGATGTGATCGAAAAAGATGTGGTCATTGCGCTGCGCTCACACCAGTCGCCATTGAAGTTGGACAGCGGCGGTGGCGAACTTGCTAATGACGCTGACTTGTTGTTTTTCTTGATCGATTGCGATCACTTCAAACAAGTCAACGATCTATACGGCCACGATGTCGGCGATCAGGTGTTGTGCGCAATTAGCAAAGTGCTGCGCGACGTCTTTCGCCCGTCCGATCATGTGGTGCGTTGGGGCGGCGAGGAGTTTCTGGTGATTGCGCGCTTTGTTTCGCGCGGCCAAGCCGCCGAGCTGGCGGAACGCACGCGCGCTGCACTGGCGGATATGGCGGTGCTATTGAGCGACGGCACCGCGCTCAAGCGCACCAGTTCGATTGGTTTTGCCGCGCTTCCCTTCGTGCCGACCGCAGCGGAGTGTTTTGACTGGCAACAGGTGCTTAAGCTGGCGGATTGCGCGCTCTATTGCGCCAAACACAGCGGCCGCAATACCTGGGTAGGCTTAGGCGCCGGCCTGCACGCGAACGGCACCGAGCCGGTGCAGCACAATCGCGATATCCCGGCGCAACTGGAACGCGGCTTGCTGAGTGCACAAGCGCCGCAGCCGCTTGAAAACTTGCGCTGGGTATAGAGCCCACGCCATGTCGCCGGTTTTGCTTTGGCAAAACATTTCAGGCAAGCCTTTTGCTTCAGCAAGGGCTGGCGCGGCGCGGTTCCTTTTGGTGGCAATTTTGCTTTGCGCAAATACGCTGGTGTTTGCTGCAGGGCAAAAAACTGACGCAATCGGCACCTCAGCGGGCGATTTCGCCTACGCTGAACCCTATTTTGAAAGCGTCGGTGATATCGAATCGATCCCCTGGGGGATGGTCACTGCGCTAGCGCAAGATGCCAAAGGTTTTCTTTGGATTGGCACTCAGTTTGGCTTGATTCACTATGACGGCTATCGTTTTCGCAAGTTTGCGCACGATGCCAGCAAGCCTAACTCTTTGGCTGGAAACACGATCCGGTCACTATGGATCGGCAGGGACGGCCGGGTGTGGATTGGTACGCTAGGCGATGGATTGTCGGTGCTAGATCCAGCCACCGAACTGTTCCAGAACTACCGACATAACAACGCCAGCCCGATGGGACTCAGCAGCAACACGATTTTGGCGCTGGCGGGCGATGCTACCGGTGCAATCTGGGTGGGAACTGATAAGGGCCTAAACTATCTGCCAGCGGCGGGCGATCGCTTTAAGCATTTTCGCCATTCGCCTACTGACCCTCTCAGTCTCGCTTCTGATCCCGTCAATACATTGCTAATTGATCGCCAAGGGGCTTTGTGGGTGGGTTCTTCTGCATTGCAGCGCTTGCGTCAGGACAAGAGCGGATTTGAGCGCATCGCCTCGGTGATTGGCGATCCAGCATCTCTGGATAACCATGCAATTTTTTCACTTTTGGAAGCCAGCGATGGCCAAATTTGGGTGGGTAGCTGGGCCGTAGGTGCGGCCAGGATCAATCCGCGTACCCTAGAACTGCATTGGGTCGCGCCGAATCTTGCCAGTGGCGAGAAAAACGCGCCGGTAATGACCATCGCGCAAGCACGCGGCGGACAAATTTGGCTCGGTCGATACGGCGCTGGAATCGATATCGTCGGCGCAACAGATGGTCGGTTGTTACAGCGCTTGCGCCATGATTCTGCTGTTCCCAGCAGCCTTGTGTTTGACCAAGTCACTCGACTGCTTCACGATCGTTCCGGCTTGCTTTGGGTGGGAACTGAACAAGGGCTGCAACGCTATGATCCAAAAAATCGGGCGATACACTTGCTGCATCACAGCCCCCGTCAACCGAAGGGCTTGAGCCACCAGTCGATTCTGAGTGTTCTTGAGTTGGATGAGCACAGAATTGCGATTGGCACGGTTGGCAACGGTATCGATGTGTTTGATCGGCGCACTGGGCTGGTTGACGCTTATCGCCCAGACAAAGCGAACTCTGCTAAGGCGAACTCTGGTCAACCGATTGGACTGGCGGATGGCACGATCAGCGCTTTGGCAAAAACTTCCGATGACGCGCTTTGGGCGGGCACATTGCGTCATGGCCTGTATAGGTTGGCGGCTGGCGCAAAGAATTGGCAGCCCTATGGGGAAGCACAGGGATTGCCCAGCATGCAAATACTCAGAATGTGGATCAACCGAGCCGGAGAGTTATTCGTCGGCACTCCTGCCGGACTGGCGCATTGGCAAAGCGATTTGCAGCGTTTTGAGATCATTGGTACGCGCGATGGTCTTGCCGCTGATGGCCGCCGGGTTTCGGCAAGCGCGCTTGCTGAGGATGCACACGGCCGACTCTGGATAGGGGGTCAGTTTGGTTTATGGGTTCTGGAGCCCGGCAAGAAAGTCCTCACCGGCATCCTGCATGAGCCAATGCGGCCCGGCAGCCTGATCTCTGACCAAATTTGGGAGCTGATGCTGGATCGCCAGGCGCAACTCTGGGTAGCTACCGGTAAAGGTCTGGAGCGGCTGCGCAGTTGGGATGGCAAAACCGCCGAGTTCGACCATATCAACGCAATGGTTGGACGCGCAGGCGAAGATTTCGGCGGCAATCAAATGCAGGACAAACTCGGTCGTATTTGGTCGGATACCTTCGTGCTCGACACGCTAAGCATGCAGGCGTACCCGCTGAGTCGAGCCGATGGTTTGGACAACGGCACCGCCACGATTGGCTCGTGTGCGCAGACCCACGATGGCTTGTTTTTGTGTGGTGGCACGTTGGGATTGGCGATTATCGAACCGGAGCTTTACCAACCTTCGGAATTTGCACCACGCGTGGTTGCCACCGAACTCAGCGTTGATGGCAAAATCGTCGCATTGGGTGCTTTGGAGCCCACGCTGGTTTTGACACCGCAGCAACGTAATTTTTCAGTTGAGTTCGCCGCTTTGGACTATTCGGCGCCTAAAAAACTGCGCTATGGCTATCGCATGCTCGGCATTGATGCAGACTGGATCGATACCGATTTTGAGCATCGCACGCTCAGTTACGGCAATCTTTGGCCCGGCGATTACACGGTGCAGGTGCGCGGCAGCAACCGTTTGGGGGTTTGGAGCACGAACCAACTGAATCTTAAAATTCAGGTGTTGCCCGCGTATTGGCAGACCGCTTGGTTTTTAGCTCTGCTGCTGTTGGCTTTGGCGGCAAGTATTTATGGCGGCTATCGCCTACGCGTCGCCCGGCTGCGCGCGCAAGCGCGTGAACTACACACATTGGTCAATGCCCGTACCGCAGATATTTTAAAACTCGGCAGCATCGGCAAAGAACTGACCGCAACTTTGGATATTGAGCAGGCGTTCGAGCGTCTGTACAAACAAGCCAGCGCGCGCCTGGATACTTACGTGTTTAGCATCGGAATTTACGATCAAGCAGCGGCCTTAATTCACGACGAGTATTTGATCGAGGGCGGGCAGCGGCAGAGAAGGAAGGCAATTTCAATGGACGAACGCGACCGGCCCGCCGTGTGGTGCTTGCGGGAACGCCGCGAACTCATCACGACTTGCAATGCGGAGTTGCTGAACTTTGTCGGCAAAATCCTCCCGGTTAGCTCAGGTGGCAGGATGGAGTCCATTGTGTATCTGCCTTTGATTGTCGAGCAGCGCGTGATCAGCTGTTTAAGCGTGCAAAGCCCACGACGATCTGCCTATAACCAAGACCAGTTGGAGTTCCTGCGCGTGCTGGCGAGCTACACCGCGATTGCGATTTCCAATTCGCGCGCACATGGCGAGCTTGCCGCGACCCACGGCGCCCTGGCGGCTGCGCACGGGGAACTTGCCGCCGCACATTTGACGATGCAGCAGACCCAACGCCAGCTGCTGTTGCAGGAAAAGCTGGCGGGCCTCGGCACTTTGACGGCTGGGGTCGCCCATGAAATCAATAACCCCACCAATTTCGCCCACGTAGCGGCGCAAAATCTGCAGGTGGATATCGCCGAATTTCAAAAATTCACCAATGAATTAGTGGATGCCGACGAAGCGCCTGAAGTGTTGCAAGCGTTCGCCGAGCGCTTTGCGAAATTATCCGGCCACATCAACACCATGCTGCATGGCACCGAGCGGATCAAAACCATCGTCAAGGATTTGCGCGCCTTCACGCGCACCGATCAGGCTGAAAAAACTACGGCCCGAATCTCGGAATGCCTCAACTCCACCCTCAATTTGGTGCGTGGTAGCTGGCAAGATAAAGTCGAGTTCGTCACAGAGTTCATTGACGATCCAGAAATTGCCTGCTGGCCGGCGCTGCTTAATCAGGTGTTTATGAATTTGATCGTCAATGGCTGTCAGGCGATTGCGGCAAAAACACAAGATGCGAACGATGCACGTGGACGATTAATAATCACCTTGCAAAGCAAAACGAGTGCAACCAACACAAGCTGCCTACACATCGATTTTTCCGACAATGGGGTCGGCATGAGTGAGGTTGTTCAAAGCCGCATTTTGGAACCTTTTTTTACTACCAAAACCGTGGGCACCGGCACCGGCTTAGGTTTGTCGATTAGCTATGGCATTGTTTTGCAACACGCGGGTGAGTTACAAATTAGCTCGGCGCTCGGTGTCGGCAGTTGTTTTAGCGTGATTTTACCCTTGCCGAGCAATAGCAGCCTACCGCGGAATGCTTTGGAACATCAGCGGTGAAAGTGCTAATCGCATTGCTGCTATGTGCATGCACACTGGTGCAGGCGCAGGAAGCCGCAACCACTAGCACGCTGGCTAATTTAGACTTTGCCGACCGCTATTTTGAAACCGTGGGTGATAGCGAATCCATCCCGGACAATAACGTCAACGCGCTTGCCGAGGACGCGCAGGGGTTAATTTGGATTGGTACGCCAAGTGGTTTGGTGCGTTACGACGGCTATCGATTCAAGCTTTATACGCACAACTCAAAAGACGCGACATCGCTTGGGGGTAACCTTATACGGGCCTTGTCCGTGGCTGGCGATGGTAGGCTTTGGGTTGGCACGGATGCGGATGGTGTTTCAGTTTTCGATTCGAGTACTGAAACGTTTACCCGCTTCCGCCATCAGGCTAGCGATGCCACCAGCTTAACGCAGGGTCCGGTGCGGGCATTAGCCGCAGCACCGGATGGCGGTATGTGGGTGGGCACGTGGGCCGGTTTGAACTACCAAGCGGCGGGTCAAACGGGCTTTGTGCGTTTTCCCAAGCGCTTTGGCGCAACGACCAGCGAGTTAGATGATCGAATGCGTGCGCTGCTTGTCGATAAGCGCGGCGCACTGATTGTGGGGAGCTGGAATGGCCTCAGCCGTTTGGCCGCAGGTGCTAGTCACTTCGAGCGGCTAACTGCTTTTCGCCAAACAATAAGTTCTTTGCCTAGTCGCAACCACGCAGACGTAAACGGGCAAGTTAGCCTTGAGTCGCGCTCTTTCGAGGGTGAAAGTATTTCTAGCCTCTACCAAACGCGTGACGGTCAGATCGCGGTTGGCACCATGCGCCAGGGCAGTTGGTTGCTTGATCTGCAGAGCAACTCGATCCGCGCCATTCCAAAAGCTTTGCACGACGCGCCAGTAAATGCCGTGGCGTTGGCGACCGTGCAACCGAACCCGCAGGAAATTTGGCTGGCCAGTTTTGGTGGCTTAGACATTTTGGACGCGACCCCCGGCGTGGCGCAAGGCTTAAGCCTGAAAACCCTACGTCCAGACCCCTCCGTAGCGACGAGCTTGGCGCACGCGGAAATACGCGCGATGTTGCAGGACCAAGCTGGCTGGATTTGGCTTGGCGGCCAGGGCGGCGGCTTACAGCGTGTGGATCCGAGCAACTCGGCGATGCGTGTTTTACACCACTCCTCAGAGCGCCCAAATAGTCTTTCTGCGCCCAGCATTGGCAGTATTTTGGAGCTGAGCGATGGCACTATTTGGTTTGGCACACGTGGCAACGGCATCGATATTTTTGATCGCAAGCGCGGCCAAATGCGCCACCTAAGCTTTGATGCCGCAGCGGCGAAGCTGGTACAGCGAAACCTTGTGCAGCGGAACCTTGTGCAGCGGAACCTTGTGCAGCCGGACAAACTGAATGCCGCCGCGTTGAGCAAAGGCGATGTCTTTAGTTTTGCAGAAATGCCCGATCAATCCATTTGGGTTGGCACCTCCGCAGGCTTGTTTCGTATCGAAGCCGGATTGCAGAAAGTGCGTGCCTACGCGCCGCATTCGGAATTTCGGGATAGTGCCGTGCGCCGCTTGTTGCCTGGCGTTGACGGATTACTCTGGATCGGCACCCGAGAAGGGTTGTTTTGCTGGAGCGCGGCTACGGATGCCATCGAGCCGGTAAAAATGGCGGGTGGCAGCGACATCAATGCCGACATTACTGCTTTGGCACTCGCTAGCGACGGCAGGCTCTGGGTGGGATCTTTAGCCGGACTGCACTCCATTGATCCCAATGACAGCGTACTTCGCGACGTGGCTGGCTTGCGCAACGGTGAAAACTTGCAGCCGGGTGTACTTGGGCTGTTGCTGGATTCCAAACAGCGGCTGTGGGTGGATACCAACGAAGGCCTGAATTTATTGACACGCTCCAGCACCGACGCGGCGGGCGGGCTTGCGGGGGAGTTCGATCCAGTCAGTGAACGCTTAGGCATTGGCGGCGAGGCATTTGGCGCGAACTTGCTGGAGGATGCGCGCGGCCGTATTTGGACGCAAAAATTTGTGCTGGATGCTGACGCAAAAAGTGTTTACGAGTTAGGCAAAGCCGATGGCGTGGAATTTGGCACCGCCTGGTTTCGTTCCTACACCCAAACAGCGGACGGACTGATGTGGTTTGGCGGCAGTAAAGGCGTACTGATTGTCGATCCGGCAAAGTTTCAAGCGCGTCGCTTTGCCCCGCCCTTGATTGCCACCGCGCTCAAAGTGGCGGGTAAATCACGCCCAATCGGCAGTGTGCTGGGCGGCTTAGTGTTAGCGCCTGGTGCAACTAATTTCAGCCTGGAATTTGCCGCATTGGACTATGCCGCGCCGCAGCGGGTGCGCTACCGGTATCAACTCAGAGGCTTTGATGCCGACTGGATTGATACGGATGCTGGCAACCGCGTAGCGAGTTACACCAACTTGGCGCCTGGAAACTACACCTTGGAAGTTCGTAGCGCGAACCGCATGCGGGAATCGAGCCCGCACGCGCTAACGTTGGAGATTCGTGTGCTACCGGCGTTTTGGCAGACCGGGTGGTTTTTGAGTTCAGCGCTCATGGTTCTGGCATTGACCGCTTTGGGCGTATATCGAGGCTGGCGCGCGCGCTTGCGCAGCGAGGCAATAGTGCTGCAAAAGCTCGTGGCTGCGCGTACCGCCGATATTTTAAAGCTCGCCGAAATTGGCAAGGAATTGACCGCGACACTGGATACCGAACAAGCGTTTGATCGCGTCTATCGCCGGGCCAGCGCGCGACTAGACACCTATGTCTTTAGCGTTGGCATTTACGATCAAAATGCCGCGATGATTTATCACCCGTATTCAGTTGAAGCCGGGCGCCTGCAGACCGCCCACTTTTATTCCATGAGCGAAATTGATCGCCCGGCGGTGTGGTGCGTGCGCGAGCGCCGTGAGCTGATCACCACGCGCCAGTCAGAACTGGTGAACTTTGTCGCCACAATTTTGCCGCCTAAGTATGGCTTGATGACCGAATCTGTGGTTTATTTGCCCTTGATTATCGATCAACGCGTGATCGGCTGCCTCAGTGCACAAAGCTTGCGCAAAAATGCCTACAGTACCGATCAGTTGGAATTTTTGCGCGCTTTGGCGAGCTACACCGCGATTGCGATTGCCAATTCCCGCGCGCACGGCGAACTGAGTGCGGCACACGGTCACCTTGCGGCTGCGCACCAAGATTTAGCGGCGGCGCATGAAGACTTGGCAGCGGCGCATCTGCGCATGAAGCAAACTCAGCAACACCTGGCGCTGCAAGACAAAATGGCTGGCCTGGGCACGCTGACCGCGGGCGTCGCGCATGAAATCAATAACCCGACCAATTTTGTCCATGTGGCGGCGCAAAACCTGCGGGTAGATATCACGGAGTTCCAAAAATTCACGCGTGAATTAATAGAAGCCGATGACGCGCCCGAGGTGCTTCAGGCCTTCATGCAGCGGTTTGCAAAACTATCCGGCCACGTCAACACCATGTTGCATGGCACCGAGCGCATCAAAGCGATCGTGAAAGATTTGCGCGCCTTTACCCGCAGTGATCAGACTGAGAAAACTACTGTCCGAATTTCTGAATGTCTAAGCTCGACACTTAATTTGGTGCGCAGCAGTTGGTTGGAGCGCGTCGAATTTGTCACCCACTTTATCGATGATCCAGAATTTGATTGCTGGCCCGCGTTGTTGAACCAAGTTTTTATGAATTTACTGGTCAACGGATGCCAAGCGATTGCTGCAAACCACGTCCTCGCCGGTGAACGCGGACTATTGCGCATCACTTTACAGATCAAGGACGCGCAGCTGCTGGCTAAGCAGCTGCACATCGCTTTTAGCGACACCGGTGTCGGCATGACTGAAATCGTACAAGCGCGGATTTTGGAGCCTTTTTTCACCACCAAAGCGATTGGCGAGGGCACGGGTTTGGGCTTGTCGATCAGCTACGGGATTATATTGCAGCATGGTGGCGAATTGCAGATTAGCTCGAGCTTGGGGCTGGGTAGTTGCTTTACCGTGGTCTTGCCCCTGCCGATGAGCGATGCGACCGGAGCAACAGCGTCAAACCATACAAACGGAGCCAATCTTGGCGATATTTAAGAAAGTAAATCTCGACTTGCAAACCGTGCCAGAAACCGCGCCAGGACAACGGCACACGGTGTTACTCGTTGACGATGAACCCGACAACCTGAGCGTGCTGAGCGCTATTTTGGGCAGTCGCTATCGTATTTTGCAGGCCTGCGATGGCCAGGAAGCGCTCGAGTTAGTCAAGGCGATGGATCAGTTGGACAAGCTTACGCTTGTGGTCAGTGATCAACGCATGCCGCGCCTGACCGGGGTGCAGCTGTGCGAGCAGCTTTGTATTCTATCGCCTGATACCGTGCGCATTATCCTGACCGGCCACATTGATACCGAGGCGATTGTCGATTCCATCAATCGCGCGCATATCCACAAATTCGTGTTGAAGCCTTTTGATCGAGTGGATCTTGAGTTAACGGTAAAACACTCGGTGGAGGCTTTTGAGGCAAAGCGCAAACTTGCGGATTACGTACTCAACTTGGAAAGTAAAGTTGCGCAGCACACGCTGCAATTGCAGCAGCACCAGGACCAGCTCGTGCAACTGGCTAGCACGGATCCGTTAACCGGCCTGAATACGCGAGCACACCTGCTTGAGGTGATCGGAAAAGATGTAGCAATCGCACAGCGCGCGCATCAAAACTTGGTAGGCGACGGCGTGCCAAACGCCGCCACTGCGAATGCCAGCGATTTACTTTTTTTCTTAATCGATTGCGATAACTTTACTCAAATCAACGAGCAACACGCGTCCGAAGTTGGCGATCAGTTGCTGTGTGCAATCAGCAAGGTGCTGCGCCAAGTTTTTCGCGGCTCCGATCATGTCGTGCGCTGGGGCAACTCGCAATTTTTGGTGGTCGCGCGATTTGCTGCGCGCAGCCGGTGTGCGGAGCTAGCGGAACGCACGCGTGCAGCGCTGATGGAAATCAGTGTGCCCGCAAGCGAGAGTCAGCTCACAAGCAGGTTTTCGATCGGCTACGCTGCCTTGCCTTTTGTGGTCGGCAGGCCCGAACCATTGGCTTGGCAACAGGTGCTCAATCGCGCCGATTGTGCGCTGTACTGCGCGCAACAAAACGGCCCCAATGCCTGGGTTGGACTCAGCGCTGGTGCGCAAGCTAGCGCTGAACCCTTAGAGCATTATCGAGAAATTCCAGCGCTAATTGCGCGTGGTTTGCTGCGCGTGCAAGCATCATGCGCTCCTGATCAATTGCGCTGGTTCTAAGGCTACGTGATGCAGCAGCTGTTGGCCATTGTTTCGCCGTATCGCCTTAGGGCGAGACTTTTATTCGCGCTGCTGATGCTCGCAACAGCGGCCAATGCCAGTGCGGCGCCAACGGATAGCGCGTACCTAAATCTTTCCAGCGCCAGCGGCCAAGTAGCGATTGCGCCATATTTAAGTTTTATCGAAGATGCCAGCAACACATTGACGATTGAGCAGCTAGCCAGCAGCGAGTTCGCGCAGCGCTACCAACCCGTGGCGCACAGCGTCGGTGCGGTTAACTTCAGCTATTGCGCATCAAGCTTTTGGCTGCGCTTTAGTGTCCACGCTGATGCCGTCACGCCCGCGCCGTGGTTGCTTGAAGTTGGCTTCCCCTCGCTTGATGAAGTGGATTTTTTTTGGCGCACGCCCGAGGGCACATTTGCCTCGTATCGTGCGGGCGACCTACTGCCGTTTTCGGCGCGCGTATTTCCACATCGCCACTTTGTCTTTCCGATCAACATTCAAGCTGACAGTAAACAAACGTTTTATCTCAAGGTGCGCTCAAAGGGCTCACTCACGGTGCCGGTGACGCTTTGGCAACCTAGCGCGCTGCAAGTTCGTGATCAAGGCAACTATGCCTCCTTGAGCCTCTACTACGGCGTTGTCGCCGGCTTAGTGTGCTTTAACCTGCTCTTGTTTTTTGCGATTGGTGACCGAATATTTCTGTTCTACACCTGTTTCGGCGTTTGGATGGCGCTTAGCCAATCGACCTTGGATGGCTTGAGCAACCAATATCTTTGGCCCGAGTTTCCGCGCTGGGGCAACATTGCGCTGCCCACGGGCATGGCGTTTACTGGCGTTTTTGGCGTCCTTTTTATACGCCGCTTTCTCAACACGCGCGTGCAGCTGCCGCGCTTAGACCAATGGTTGCGCCTGCTTGTGCTGGCTTTTGCGCTTTTAGTGCTGAGCTTTGTGCTCTGCGCCTGGGCGCCAGAGCGCATCAGCTATCGGCTTGCCGCGGTGCTGACGCTGCTCGTTGGTGCGGTGGCGGCGTGCTCGGCGTTCGCGATGGGGCTGTATGCCTGGCGCCACGAATTGCCCGGTGCCAAGTTATTCCTGATCGCTTGGACGATGTTGTTGATTGGCGTGGTGGTCGTGGCAACGCGCTTTTTCGGCTGGATGCCCACCACGGTATTGACGACACACGCCATGCAGATCGGCTCGGCGATGGAAATGATTTTGCTTTCGCTGGCGCTTGCGGATCGCATCAATTCGGTTCGGCGCGCAAAAGAGGCCTCCGATCAAATCGCGTTAAAAGCGCAACAGGACTTGGTCGATGCACTGCGGCAAAATGAAGTCGAGCTGGAAGCGAATGTGGCGCGACGCACTACTGAGCTGCTGCGCACCCAGCAGCATTTGGTGCTACAGGAAAAAATGGCTGGTCTCGGCACGCTGACCGCGGGCGTCGCGCATGAAATCAATAACCCCACCAAATTCGCACACGTAGCGGCGCAAAATCTGCAGGTGGATATCGCCGAATTTCAAAAATTCACTAACGAATTAGTGGATGCCGACGAAGCGCCTGAAGTGTTGCAAGCCTTCGCCGAGCGCTTTGCGAAATTATCCGGCCACATCAACACCATGCTGCATGGCACCG
>JANNYA010000068.1:0-25238 GCA_031409855.1 Rhodanobacteraceae bacterium
CCGCGCGGAATTAAGTTGGCACCTGAAGACGTTTGGGAGCGCTTGAGTTTTGTTTTGAGCTTCAAACAAATGGAGCCGCAATTTTCCTCGCAAACCAAAGAACGCTTATCCAGCCGCACGGCCGCACCGATTGTGCTCAGCGCGCTGCATGATTCCTTTAGCTTGTGGCTGAATCAACATGTGGAAGCGGGCGAAAAAATCGCGCAGTTGGTCATTGAACGCGCGCAATCCCGCTTAAAAACCGAAAAACAAATCACCCGCAAGAAAATTACCAGCGGCCCTGCCCTGCCCGGCAAACTGGCCGATTGCGTCAGTCAAGATTTGAGCCGTACTGAGCTGTTTATCGTCGAAGGTGAATCTGCAGGTGGCTCGGCCAAGCAAGCCCGCGAGAAGGACTTCCAGGCGATTTTGCCGCTCAAGGGCAAAATTTTGAATACCTGGGAAGTAGAAAGTGGCGCGGTGCTTGCCTCGCAAGAAGTACACGACTTAGCGGTTGCGATCGGTATGGACCCCGGCAAAGGCGATTTGAGTGGTTTGCGCTACGGCAAAATTATTATTCTGGCGGACGCGGACTCGGATGGTTTGCATATCGCAACCCTGCTAGCAGCATTATTTTTAAAGCACTTTCCGGCGCTGGTGCAGGCCGGACACGTCTATGTCGCGATGCCACCGCTATTTCGGGTGGATGTCGGCAAAAAAGTTCACTACGTCATCGACGAGTCCGAACTGAATGCGCTGCTGGAAAAACTGACCCGCGACAAAGTGCGCGGCAAACCGGACGTGACGCGCTTCAAAGGCTTAGGCGAAATGAACCCATCACAGCTGCGTGAAACCACGATTAACCCGGATTCGCGAAAACTGGTGCAACTGTATGCCGGTGATACGGTGTCAACCGCGGAACTGATGGATATGCTGCTGGCGAAAAAGCGCGCCTCGGATCGCAAAGAATGGCTGGAGCGCAAGGGTGATATGGTTGAAGTTGTTTAGCGGCCCTTCGGCAATGGCGAATTCCGAAATACGCGAAAGAACCCTTCGCACTGAGCTTGTCGAAGTGCAGAGCCGTGTCACGTCTAACAGAGCCAAATGCCTTGCCACGTTAGCAAACTTGCTGCTCTGCCCTTCGACAGGCTCTCCATGAACCGCCTAAGATTCGTCTTTGCGAACGCAGTGAAGCAATCTCGTCGTTTAAAGCTAGATTGCTTCGCTGCGCTCGCAAAGACGAGGTTCATGGAGTCTGTGCAGGTTTCCGCTCTAAAAAACAGATCACTCAGGGCGAACGGTTCTTTCAGCGATAACTTCAGGCAAATACTGGTCGCCTCTATTGTTATTTGCCTTTACGCCTGCACCCCCCGCCCACCCGAACCAAACCCCAGTACCTCCCAACCTCAATCCGAACTCGCCGCCCCAGCCACAGCTTTAGCAGAAGTATTGGCCTATCAAAAATCGCTCCTTGATAATCCACTTCCGGCGCTGCCACTCGAACTTACCGGCGAAGCCGCAGCGGCCCAAACCCTAGCGCTTGCGCATCCACCGCTGGCGGCACAATTGCAGATGCAGGGAAGCAAACTGCGTGCTGAAGTGATGGCGGCGTATCCGCTACGTATTACTGATGTCGTCCCGGACATTGAAAGCTGCCGAAATAATCGCTGCTTTCGTATAGAAGTCTATGATTTTGCCCGCAACACCACCTTGATTGGCACCGCTGATTTAACGCTAGGCAAAATATTGAGCTGGCGCGCTGATGCTGGGCGCCAGGCGGAAGTGCCGATGCGTTTGAAGAATTTGGCGATAACTCTGGCGATCAGCTCAAACGAAGTTAAAGAAGCGTTGGGCGGCGTTGTGCCGAAATTTAGTGATGCGCAAATGGCGAGCACCAAGTCCGCACTCAACAGCACCCGCTGCGAGAGGTCCAAGCACTTATGCGTTGCACCGACGTTTGTGCAGGGCAATATCGCGATTTGGGCGATCGTGGATTTGACCGACTTTAAATTGGTGGGCGTGCAATGGACCAATGTCGGCGAACGTGCGAAAACTGGCCCAACCGCGCCGCCAAGTGAGCAATCGTTAAGCGATGCGGCGATCACGGCGAACTTTTGCGATAAAAATACCGCGCTAGAACGCTTAGGTTGGAAACTGGAATATCTGCTTACCGCAAGCGATGGCTTACAAATTTCCAACGTCAGCTTCCAAGGCAAGCCACTGTTGAACAGTGCGAAATTAGTCGACTGGCACGTCAGCTATTCTGAACGCGATGGCTTTGGCTATTCTGATGCGGTCGGTTGCCCCAGCTTTAGCTCGGCTGCGGTGCTGCCGTTTACTGCGCCGAGTGTCACTGAAATCGTCGAAAACGGCAAAAGTTCCGGGGTAAAGCTAGAACAAGAATTTCGCAGTCTGGGCTGGCCTGGTGCCTGCAACTACAGCTATCGGCAAAGTTTTGAGTTCTACGCCGACGGGCGATTTCGCCCAACGGCGGGCTCGATCGGCGCAGGCTGCGGCAATGACGGTATGTATCGCCCGGTGCTGCGTATCGAACCACATGGCGGCGATTGGACGTTTGCGTCACTAAACCAGGATCAATTTGAGCCGGTTTTGCAAGAACGTTACTTTGACGTGAATGCCGAGACCGACGCCACTGGCGCGCGTTTTCGCCTCAAAAATAGCGCATTTGAATTCCAAATTGAACCGGGCCGAGGGCAATTTGCCTTGGGGCGCGGCGACAATGAATGGGCATACGTAACGGCAAGTAAGCCCGGGCGCGATGAAGGCAGCTCAGATTTGTTGACGATTGGCCCGTGCTGCAACAAGGATTTTCGCCAAGGCCCAGAAATTTTTCTGGATGCAAAACCTGAAGCGCTCAACGGCAGCTTGGTATTTTGGTACGTGCCGCAGTTAAAAAATGATGACCGCCCTGGCCACGAATACTGTTGGGCGCGCAATCAAATCGTGGCTGGTGTGATCAAGGCGCAGGCGTTTCCGTGCGTAGGTGGCCCAATGTTTAGGCCAATAAATCCTGGCGCGCTATGAGCAAACGTAAAGCAAAAGTCAAACGGGCTGAAAGCAATCAGGTGATCGTTAAGCAAGTTCCACCGAAAGCGGAATTGCTGCAGGCACGACAATGGCCGAAATTTCTGGCGCTATCGTTGATCCTCGCTTTTGTAGTGCTAGCCTACGTAATGACGCCGAATTCGCAAAAGCCGCAGCTCAAATTGGGGCAAAGTGCGTTTTCACCGCGTAATTTATGTAAAGCACCGCCCGCTTTTATGCGCAGCCTGAGCGCCAATGAAGGTTTTGGCCCAGGCAGCGCATTGAGCACGTCCGAACGTGACTTGCTTGGCCTAGCGGTGGTGGAATTTGATCCGCAAAGCGGCCAACGATTGCGTTCCTGGCAACATCCGAGTTGGCGCAGCGCGGGAAATCTATCGGCCTTTGCGCTGGATCAACGCGGCGATGTTTATGTCATTCCCGCACCTCGCGTCAATCTGTTGGAAAACCCGCCAGCAAAACAAAGCCGTCTCTACCGCATTGATGGCAACACGGCTGAGATGACACTGGCGCTGGAGTTCCCTGTTGCCGCCGCCGTTAGCCAGCGCAACCCGTTTGCGGGTTTGGGCTTGAGCTATGACTGCGCACTGGATAGCTTGTTTTTGAGCAGCGTTGCCGGCTCCACACCCAGCGAGCAGCGCGGACTAGTGTTTCGCATCGCGCTGCGCCCGAGCGTCAAAGTTGCATCGACACTGGCGGGTATTGATATTTTTGCGGTAACCAGCTTCGCAAACGAGGGCGGCAGCGCGCTCGCACTTGGTAGTGCGCGCAACGCCGAGATATTGCAGATCAGCCTTGACGCCAACGGTAATTTTCCACCCGGCGCAGTTGCTACACCCTTGCTCAGCATTGCTGGGCTTGGCCCAGAAGGCAATGATCGCGCCCGCAAAATTGATGTTGCGGGTGACGGCACCTTGACCGTGCGCGGCACCCGCTTTGCCTACAATTTGGCGCAACCTTCGGCGCAGGAAAAGGCGACAAGCTATGTGTTCGCCTTCGATGCGGGTTTGCAAAGCTATCAATTTCAGCGCTGGACGAAGTAGCGGCGCGCCATGGGTGCCATTCAAACTGACGGATCGTCATCCCCGAATGTTTTAGTCGGGGATCCAGCCTACACTTGTGCAAAGTACAGCTAGTTGCAATGGTGCAACGCCAAAACAAGCTCCCTGGATTCCCGCCAAAAGCACGCGGGAATGACGAACTCAGAGCGCCGTCGCCTTATTAAATTCGAATCAGCGAAAATTACCGTGATTCCCCTTCAGTTTGAATGGCACCCGCGCGCCATCGTAATTGCCTGCACTACCGAATAGCGTGCGACACTGGCGCTCTCAACACCCACCAAACGGACTTTTACATGAGCGCAAATCCTACTCCGGCACATATATCGTTGGTCAACCAAGATGGCGTGGTCACGCTTACGATGGAGCGCCCGACGGTACATAACGCCTTTGACGCCACTTTGATCGCGGAAATGACCGAGGCATTAGGTGCGTTGAGCCTAGACGCCAGTTGTCGCCAAGTGGTGTTGACCGGACGCGGAACCTCATTTTCGGCTGGAGCAGATCTCAACTGGATGCAGGCGCAATTGACTGCCAGTGAGGCCGAAAACGAAGCCGATGCCCGACGTTTGGCACAGCTGATGCGTGCATTGGCATTTTTCCCAAAACCCACCATTGCCAAGGTTAACGGCGCGGCATTTGGCGGTGGCGTGGGCCTGATTGCGTGTTGTGATATTGCCATTGCAGTCAGCGAGGCGCGCTTTGGACTTACCGAAACCAAATTGGGTTTAGCACCAGCGGTGATTTCCCCGTATGTGATCGACGCCATCGGCACCCGCAATGCCTTGCGCTACTTTCAGACGGCCGAGCTATTTGATGCGCCTCGCGCGCAAGCAATCGGTTTGATCCATGAAGTCGTGGCGGCGGATCAATTGGATATCAGTGTCACAGTACAGTTAAAGCACTTGCGTCAAGCCGGGCCCAACGCGGTACGCGCGGCTAAAGCATTGGTGCATCGCGTCGCAGGCATGAGCATCGAAGAGCAAATGTACATCGATGAAGAAAATGCCAAGTTGATCGCCAAACTTCGCGTTTCAACCGAAGGGCAGGAAGGCTTGAGCGCCTTTTTGGGCAAACGCCGCGCCAATTGGAGCGTTTAGGAAGCCTTTTATGCAGACTACAGCCGCGCTAGAAACCCAAGGGCAGGCGCAAGCACAACAAATTAACCGCCGTTTTCTGGGGGCAATTTTGCTGAAACTTCAGGCGCGCGTTTACGGCCGTGAATCATCGCTGCCACCAAGTTCTCGCGATGGCGCACGGATACATATATTACCCCAAGCAAATGCAGCGCGACCATGGCGAATAGGGCGTACGTCGCATAGAGATGCGTATTGATCACCCAGGCGTAGCCAAAGAAGTGATCGGTGGTGAACATCCACCCTGTCAGCGAAATCAAGATTAAGTTCGCCAACATGGCCACAATCATCAGCGCGCCGAGTGGGTTATGCCCAAGGTATCGTGGTGGCTGCTTCGCAAGTATTTGCTGGATGTAGCCCTTAACTACCGTGGGGCCACGTACAAAGCTGACGAAGCGGGCTGGGCGTGTGCCAATAAAACCCCAGATGCAACGCACCAAAACAGTCAGCACACCGGCATAGCCAAGGTACTCATGCCATGCGCCGGGACGATGGCGCGTTAGCCAGGCACCCAACACACAGCCAATCAGTGCAAAGTGGCAGACGCGCACGACTACGTCCCACACCACCACTGTGCGTAGCGGATTTAGCGCCAAGCTCAGTGCCTGTCCTCTATCTCGACGCTTCTATCTCGACGCGTTCCAGACTGACCGGGTGAAAGTATGCTTCCGTACGTTCTTTCTTTTCATTGATCGCGTATACCTCGTAACAACCAGCGTCGACTTTAATTAGCCGTACTTCCCAGCCTGCTTTAACCAGTTTGGCTTCAAGCGTCTGTTTAGTTTGCCAGCCGGATGGCGCACCGGAGTCACAAGTTGCCATGCCAGTGGCGTAAGCGATGTTTTGCGCCGACAGCGCAGCGAGTGCCAAAATCAATAGGCGCATTTGCAATTCCATATCTTTGAAGAAGCTAAAGTTTAATTGCGAATACGAGTTATTTGCAATAGTGCAAGGTATCTAAAACTTGGCGCACCAAAAATTTAGGGCGACGCTGTGAATGTATTGGTTGCGCAGTCGCTATTTAAAAGCAGAAAAACAAAACGCCCGGCTAAGCCGGGCGTTTTGCTTATACATTTGGTTAATCAATCAAGGCGTGCAGCTGACCACGCGCACGTTATCGATATTCCAACCATCCGGTAAATTCACGCCAGTGTCAGAGCCCAAGCGATAGCGGAACTGCACACTTTGCCCACCGTAAGGTGCTAAATCAACCGCAGTTACAGTGTGCGCGCGTGTACCACACCACGCTTGCCTGCCACCAAGAGCCACATTGCCCGCATCGACCGTACCGGTGTAAGGTAAGCCGGTAATGCCTGCGGTTATCTGCGTAAATGTGACGCCAGCATCAGTACTGACTTCCAAAACACCACCGTCAAAGCAGTTTGCAGCATTTGGCTCCATCGCAATTCGCTGACTGAAGCTTAAGAATCGCTGATTTGCACCCGCTGGCACCGCAATAGCTGGCGAAACCAAGCGTTGATCAGCTTGGGTAACGGGCGCGATACCGCGATACGCATTCGCGCCAGCGGCAGGGAATGCAGTGGACAGCGCCCAGGTGTCTGTTCCCGTCGCTGCTGAGTGCGTCCAATCGGGCGCACCGGCTTCCATGTCGTCACTGAAAACAACGCTTGGTGTTCCGGCATTGCAATCACCTGGGCCTGATTGTGTGGTGAAACTAAAGACGCTCGACGTGGCGCTGCCACCTTGGGCATTTTCAAAGCCATCTTGGAACAAAATCGAGGGAGATGGCGCTACTGGACAAGCGTTGCGTGCTGACACACGCCAGAAATATTGCGTGCTACTCAACAAGTTGCCAGTCGGCGTAAAGCTGGTGCCGGTGACGACTTGCTGCGCGATGATGTTGGTGAATGCGGCGTTGGTAGAAAGCTCAACTAAATACGTTGACGTTTGCGGTACAGCAGCCCAACTCAGAGTTGGCGTCTGCGTGACGGCAATTGCTGCATTGGCGGGCATGCTGAGCGCTGGCGGCGCAGGTGGAACTGTTTGTACGACCAAGTCCACCGTACTTAAACGCATAATGGGTCCAGCCGCCACACCATCGACATTGATGGAGTAGCTACCCGCTGCAACCGACGGTGTGGTGAGCACAGTCATAGTCGTACTTCCCGGTAAACTGGCTACGGGATTGTTGCCAAAGGCGACAGTAGCGCCGGCCGGTTGACCAGTACTGCTTAAAGTTACGGGCGAGTTGAAGCTTGAGATACTGCCCAAATTCGCGGTGTAGGTGGCGCTGGAACCCGAACAGACCGTTTGCGTGACGGGCCCAACATTCATAGTAAAGGTTGGCGTGCCGCATTCATTAAAGCGAAACGAACCTACACGCAGGCGCCAGCCTCTGTCGCTAGTTACCGGAGTATATTGATTGACATACCAAAAAGTGCAGTCGTCCGTTGGATCGATGTTGAGCGAAGTGTAATCACCCCATCGGCTGCCGCCCCCGGTATTTGAGCCGGTGCCGTTAACAATAATTGCTTCGCCCTGCGGCAAGGTGCCCAGTGGGTCGCTCGCTAAACGGCCTGTATAGAAAATGCTCGGAAACATGGTTGCGCTCGTGGCACTGAATCCAAGGCCCAGATTGCCTGAGGAATCCATTGCCGCAGAGGCCATCCAGCGATGAATACCATCCGTAACACCCGGTGCATAGGTGCCTTCTTGATGAATCACCGGGACGCCGTTTGGACTGCGCACCTCCCACCAGCGTATGCCTGCAATGTTGGGCGCAGCCTCAACTGATTGGTTCGTGACCAGTGATTCATGCGTGCCAAAATTCCGATACGCCAATCGATGCGTTGGCCGCTGGCGATACGACAAAATGTCGATTTTGGTCGCAGTTCCCGATTGCGGCAAACACTCGCGGGCACTAGGCGCACATGGATAGACCGTATCGTAAGTAGAAATCGGAATGGTGTTCGCCAAAGTAAAAGACGAACTTGCTGGGGTGGTGTAGTTAACAACAAACTTCCAGAGTGTTAGCGCATCCTGCGGCGCGCTGTAGGGCCCACCGGCATCCATTGAGCCGACAAAAAACCCAGGCGTACCACCCGGCGGTAGTGTAGAACCATCAATATCAGCGGGCAGCAAGCCATCCCCGGTGTTAAATGGTGCCGCTCCAGGTGGAACGATGAAGCTGACGACTCTTGGTGCTGGGTTTCCGGCAATTAAATCTGCACGATTGATGGCATAGGCACCAACTCCGGCAAAAGGACCGGCTGGCGAAAATTCGCGCGTACTGATGAAATAAGTGTCCGACCAAACGCCGTATTTTGGGTAATCAGGAAAATTGGTGCCGGTGCTAAATGCGTAACGAAAATAGGCTTGCGTTGGATCCGCGGTTTGAGAAATGGCGACGCAGTTAAAAAACGTGGGGCCTGCTGCGGTAAATTGCGTGATGATCCAACGATCAGAAAATTGATCATGCATCACCACAGGATCGCCCGCGTTTTCAGTTTGACAGGCACCACCAAAACCAGCCCATAGCGTATTGATGTTGACTGGGCCAAACACGCTGGTGCCGGTTTTGTTGAATATTTGTAGCGAGCTATTGCTCATCGAAACATAGTGATTTGGTCCGACGTCACCGACCGGATCAGGTGGATTTACACCCGAAATATTACTCTGCGCATCAAAGGAAACAATCGGGTTTGGTATTGCCGGGAACGGCCCTTTTTGCGATTGCACACGTAGATCAGGTGGCTGTGGAAAGGATGCCGTCAGCCATTCCAAACCCGTTGGGGATTCCTCTTTCTCTCGACCTGGACGCAAAGGGCCCGAATAGACCGGCACCGGTGGAATATCCTTGAGGGCCGGAGAAACATCGAATTGCGCTACCGGAATGACACCCCGATAAACACCGGCTATCACACCGCCATCTGGCGCGGTTCGGATGATTGCGCCATATCCCGCCTGCGCAACCATTAAACCTGCAAGCATCAACACACTATTACTTTTTTTCATTCCTAACTTCCTCAAACTTCTGTAGTGATCGCAGCTAAGCTAGCCCAGTCTAGATTTAGATGCAATTCATTTTCGCTTCCGCTGACCTTTTAAGTTTTGATTCAAACTGCCCTACGCAGCGAATCAACGCTAATATGCAGCCTTCAACTTTATTGGATATCGCATGTCACTTTCGCTCTATCAAACCTCAGTTCCGGTCTTCAAACAAATGCTGCAAGCGCTGCGCGAAATTTTAGTTAAGGCCGACGCCTACGCCACGGCGAAAAAAATCGAACCGAACGCGCTGTTGCAAGCACGCTTGTATCCAGACATGTTCCCCCTGATTCGTCAGGTACAAATCGCGGCGGATTTCGCGCGCGGCATTTCTGCACGTCTAGCCGGTATTGAAGTACCGTCAAACGCTGGCAATGAAGCCAGCTTTGCGGATTTAGATGGCTTGTTGGCGCATACGCTTGAGTTCATTGACAGCATAACGGCAGCGCAAATCGATGGCTTCGAAACCCGCGAAATTGTCCTGCGTCCTGGCACGCCAAAAGAGAAAAAACTACTAGCAAACGCCTATTTGACCAGTTACGGCTTGCCACAGTTTTTCTTCCACACCACTACCAGCTACGCGATCCTGCGTCACAACGGTTTAGAAGTCGGTAAGCGCGATTACATGGGCGTGTACTAGCCAGCGCCAGCAAAAGCTGCGAATACTAAAACGTTGCTTTGGCGATCTTCTTATGAATCTCAGGCGTTGCCATCAATGACGCCGAGCCATACCACGGCGTCATTTCCGCAATCAAAATCCCGGCTTTTACTGCCGGATCAGTTTCCACCAACGCTTGCGCTTCGGCAATGGTGGCAACCGCAAGTATGAAAATGCCGCGATAGTTCCTGTCGTTTTTGCTAAATGGCCCGGCAACCGCAAGTTTTCCTTGGTCGGCTAGTTTTCCGATATTGGCCATATGGCCGGCGAAAAGATCGGTACGCGCTTTGTCTTTGAAATTCGCGTCATTTGGACCGGTTTTTAAAATAACAAACACATAGTGCCGCATGCCATGTTCATCGCCACCTAGTTTTGCCGCCAGTTCTGTGTCGTATCCTGAATTTTTTGGTGCACTAACTACTAGCGACGAAAAAACTATCCCGATTCCGATGGCAAAGGCAAAGGCAAATTTGATCATTTTCATTTGATTCCTCGACGCTCGAATCAGGCACCTTAGTTTGGCACCGCCCAAGGCAATAGTTAAGTAGCAAAATTCAGCGTTCGGATCCTAGATCCGACTAAACTTAGATCGCCACCAAACCCGCACTCGCTAGCTGCAGCCATTTCATACCGACCGTATCGAACTTGACCTCGACGCGCAGGTACGCGCCCTCGCCTTCCGCGCTGATCAACAAGCCTTCGCCAAATAATTGATGCTTGACGCGGCCGCCGAGCTTGAGCCCCATGTTTGCCGATTCGCTATAACGCGGACGCGGCGCGCCGTAATTTGAGCCATAGCCAGAGCCATAACTGGGGCGGGCGCGCGCTTTAGGCCGAATTTGATTGAGCAGGTTGACCGGAATTTCGCCAATGAACCTAGATGGCTGCTGCAATTGGTATTGCCCGTGGCGGCGGCGGCTTTCCGCATGGCTGAGGGTAAGCACCTGCCGCGCACGCGTAATGCCAACGTAAGCCAGCCGACGTTCCTCTTCTAGCGCAATGGTGCCGTCTTCCGACGCGCGTTGGGTCGGAAATAAGCCCTCTTCCAAACCCACCAAATACACGAACGGAAATTCCAAGCCTTTGGCGGAATGCAGCGTCATCAATTGCACTGAATCTTCCCAGGGTTTGGACTGGTGATCGCCGGCCTCCAAAGCTGCGTAAGCCAAAAATTGCTGCAACGGCGTTTGCTCAGGCGCTGGTGCTTCGCCGGGCACCTGATCCGCAATTGGCGGAGTAAAACGGCGCGCGGTGTTCACCAATTCGGCTAAGTTATCCGCGCGGCCTTCTTCAGCGCGGTCTAGACGCTGGTAATGCGTGTTTAGGCCGGATTTGATCAGCACCGTGTCGATCAAATCCCCTAAATCCTGTTCGCGCGCGGCCGCCGTGCATTCTTCCAACATCGCAATCAGCGCGGTAGCGCCCGTTTTGGCTTTGCCGGTTAATCCCGAGCAACCCAGAGCTTCAACAATCGCTGCAAATAGCGACAAGCCACCCGATTTCGCGCGGTTGCGCAAGGATTCCAGTGATTTCTCGCCTATACCTTTGGGCGGCGTGGCAATCGCGCGCTCCAGCGCGACATCATCCTCACGATTTTGTAATAGCCGCAAATAGCTCAGCGCGTCTTTGATCTCGGCGCGCTCAAAAAAACGCAGGCCGCCGTAAACCCGATAAGGCAGGCCTTTTTGCATCAGCGCTTCTTCAAAAAGCCTACTTTGCGCGTTCGAGCGATACAAAATCGCGTGCGCTTTCAAATCACCGCTGGCTTCACCGGCATCTGAGGTTTTTTGAATTTTCTCGACAGTAAAACGCGCCTCTTCTTGGTCGTCAAACGCGCCAAAAACATTAATTTTGCCGCCCTCGCCCGCATCGGTCCACAACGCTTTGCCCATGCGCCCATCATTGTTGGTAATTAGCGCATTCGCCGCCGCCAAAATATTGCCGGTCGAACGATAGTTTTGTTCCAATTTGATCGTTTTGGCACCGGGGAAATCGCGCTCGAAGCGCTGCATATGCTCCACCCGCGCGCCGCGCCAGGAATAAATAGACTGATCGTCATCGCCAACCACAAACACCTGCGCGCGATCCCCAGCAAGTAGGCGAATCCACGCATATTGCAAAGTATTGGTGTCCTGAAACTCATCCACCAACAGATGCGTAAAGCGATTTTGATAATGTGCCAACAGCGCCGGGTGTTCCAGCAACACTTCCTGGCAACGCAGCAAAAGCTCAGCAAAATCGACGACGCTGGAACGTCTGCAGGCAGTTTCGTAAGCCCGGTAAATGTCGATCCAAATCGGTTCTTGGCGATGATTACCGGCTTGAATCGCATCTGGGCGTAAGCCCTCATCTTTCCAGGCATTGATTAGCCACATCGCTTGCTTAGGCGCAAAGCGCTCGGCGTCCAGCCCCATTTCCGCGATCACGCGCTTGAGCATGCGCAGCTGATCGTCCTGATCCAGGATTTGAAAGCCCTCATTCAAACCCGCCTCGCGGAAATGCAGGCGCAGCAGCTTGTTTGCCAAGCCATGAAAGGTGCCTATCCATAAGCCCCGATGCGGCTGGCGCAGCAGGCTTTCAATGCGTAAACGCATTTCAGCAGCGGCTTTATTGGTAAATGTCACCGCCAAAATGGCGTGCGGCCAGATGTTTTCTGCTTCTACCAAGTAAGCGATGCGCTTGGTCAACACGCTGGTCTTGCCAGACCCTGCACCGGCAAGCACTAAATAATGGCCAGGATTGGCGGCCACCGCTTCACGCTGATGCGGGTTCAAGCCGCTTAGGAGGTCGGTTAAATCCACGTTCTGTTTACTTCCTTCACGGCGATATTGGAACCGACGAACGCCGGGGTACGTGCTCTAGATTATTGTCGTTTGATCCAAAAAAAACTGTAGTTGTTAGCTAAATCGATTTGACGGTCGCGACCAGTTCTGGCCGATTTGACAGCAATCGCAGCAGCTTTAAAAATGGCCCAGTCGGAGTCGTTGCACCGCGCTCGTAGCGCGAAACCGCTAGCGTTCCAACTCCCATCATTTCTGCTAGTTCACGTTGCGTTACGTTCAATTTTTGCCGCAGTCGATGAACTTCACCTTCTTTTTGTTGCTTAAGCCAATTCGCTTGTATGCCAGTCAGGCGCACAAAGCTGGCATTTTCAAAAATTGCATCGTCGCAATTCGGGCAAACATGCGCTTTTAACCCGTGCACGGTTAGCGCGTTTTCGCCCACTCCGATGATTTCATCAACAACTCGAAACACCATTTCGCTAAATCCGCACGATGCGCATTCCATAGTCTTACCTCACTTTCGCTTAAATTGAATAACCGGCGGACTGCCATGCAAATACCCGGTTACTTTGATGTAAACCTCAATGCCGTCAGCGGTTGCACCGAAATAAACGTCCTGCCAAATACGGTGGTTTAGGTGCGTCGTCATGCTCTTGTAGAAACATTTCCGTGTCAGGCGTAACACCACAGCCCGCATCGCATACTGGTCTAATCCCAAATCCAAACCACCGCGGAGCGCCGAGCGGGTAAAGGGAAAGCTCTCCGCGTCCGAAAAAATGGTCAAAATATCGACGAGACGGTAATGCGGCGTTTGCTTTTCCATGCGGGCAATATAGTCGTAGTGAAATTTATAGTCAATTTGAATACATCGTCATCGTCGCCCTCAAGGATGCCGTTGATCACTTGACGAGCAAACGTGGGGCATTTCGAAACGGCTTAGCCTGACCGCCCCAATAAATCCCAAAGATTCCCATACAAATCCTTGAATACCGCCACCGTGCCGTAACTTTGCTCGACCGGCGCGCGCACAAATTCAACGCCGCGCGAAGTGTATAGGTCAAAATCGCGCCAAAAGTCATCGGTATGCAAAAACAAAAACACGCGTCCGCCACTTTGATTACCAATAAATTGCGCTTGCTCAGCGTTCGCGGCACGCGCCAGCAACAGACTAGATTCACTGCCGGGTGGTGCGACTAGAACCCAGCGTTTGCCTTGCTCGGGCACCAGGCGATCTTCAACGAGGCGAAAGCCTAGCGTATTGACGAAAAAATCAATTGCCTCGTCGTATTCACGCACGACGAGCGCAATGTGGCCGATGCTTTGCTTCATCCGGATTTACGCCTTTGATTTATGGTGACGGGAACTATGGATGCTGTCGCTTGAGCGAGTCGTTAAATTATTTCTTCCACTGCTCTATTAGCGTGAATTTGAGTCGTGTCATAAAGCGCTACAGCCGTGTCAGACTGTTTCACAAGCATACTTATTTCGGTACAGCCTAGAATGACCGCTTCAGCACCATTTTGAGAAAGTGCCGCAATAATTCTCAGGTATTCTACTTTTGAACTTGATTCAATCTTACCAACGCACAGTTCATTGTAGATAACCGCGTGAACTGTTTTTCGATCTATTGCATTTGGCACAATTACTTCAAGGCCATATTTTTCTTGAAGCCTACCTTTATAAAACTCTTGCTCCATTGTAAACGCTGTACCAAGAAGACCTACCGTTTTAATGCCATTTTTAACGAGCACTTCAGCAGTAGCATCAGCTATGTGAAGAATAGGAATGCTTATCGCCTGCCCAATTTGTGGTGCAACTTTATGCATTGTGTTGGTACAAATTAGCAAGAAGTCGGCACCGGCGGCTTCAATTTTTTTAGCAGCCTCTGAAAGAATAAGTGCTGTACCTTGCCAGTCGCCCTGATGTTGTAATTTCTCTATTGGGTCAAAATCAACACTAAACATCGCAATTTTCGCAGAATGTAAACCACCAAGTTTATTTTTGACGCCCTCATTGATCGCTTTGTAATAAACTGCGGTGCTTTCCCAGCTCATGCCACCCAATAGCCCGACAGTTTTCATTCAACACTCTCTATTTCTACTTGCGAAATTTAACGCTGAGTTTAGTGTCAGTTTTCATGTAAAGCTTTCATGCTAGTCGCGCACCATTATTAATTTTAATATCTGGAATTGCCAAAACAACTGCGCCATCTTCACGGTGAAAACCGGCAACCAAGCATTCAGACATGAATGGTCCGATTTGTTTTGGTGGGAAATTTACTACAGCGACAACTTGTTTACCTATTAGGTTTTCTTTTGTGTATAAATTAGTAATTTGAGCGCTAGATTTTTTAATGCCTACTTCCTTGCCAAAGTCCACTTTTAATTTATAAGCCGGATTTTTTGCTTCAGGAAAGTCTTCAACTTCTATTATTGTGCCGATTCGTAATTCTATTTTTTGAAAATCACTCCAGGTGATGCTATTCATTTTTTAGCCCTCACACTGATCCCCAATGCCATTAACCATACATGATGTTGTGACCCGCCCCACCGCAAGAAAGCGCGTTGCTGGCAGTTTTGCTGGGGAAGCGCGATCATTTGCTCGACGTTTGGCAGGTCAATAAGCTCGCTTTAAGTATAGTGGTCCGACCCTGTTCATTAACCTGAGCTGCGCAAGCTGGATCGCACCCCACACTGTTGGTTAATGGCATTGCTCCTGCACCATTGAAAAATTGAAGCTACTTGTGAAGGCCCACCTCAATCAATGATGATGCCCACCCGGCCCATGCACATGGCCGTGCTGCAATTCTTCCAAACTCGCCTCGCGTACTTCAGTGATTTCGATTTCAAAATGCAAGGTTTCACCGGCTAACGGGTGGTTGCCATCGACTGTGACCGAATCTGCGTCGATGCTTTTGATCACGATCGCAGCCGGGCCATTTGGCGTTTGCGTGCCAAACTGCATACCTACTTCCAACTCCACACCTTCGGGAAAAGCATTTTTTGGAACCACGCGCAGCATCGCGGGGTTTGGCACGCCGTAACCGTCTTCAGGCTGCACGGTGGCGTTAAATTTGTCGCCTACCGATTTGCCAAGCATTTGCCGCTCTAAGCCCGGCACAATATTGCCCGCACCCTGCAAATAACTGAGTGCATCGTTACCAGCGGAGCTATCGAGCACCTCACCGGCGCTATTTTTAAGGGTGTAGTGGAAGCTGGCGGCGGTTTTATCAGCAATTTTCATATGTTTTGAACCTGTATGTCGTTAGTAAAAAGAAGCTAGTTGTTGAGTTTGTCATCCTCGCGAAAGCGGGGATCCAGGGTCGGTGTGCCCGCCGCGTTTGTCCATTGCGAAGCTGGACAAAACTAGATTCCCGCCTACGCGGGAATGACGAACTTGAGCCTGTTCATCCTGATCGAGAACATTTATGCGTTTACAGCAATTTCAAGTGCCGCTAACAAACGCTGATTTTCATGCGCGTTGCCTACGGTGATGCGCAGATATTCAGCTAATCCATAACCACGCATGGGCCGCACAATCACGCCCTGTTGCACCAAAGCCTGCTCAATCGCGCTCGCGTCTTTGGCAAAATGCACCAGCACAAAATTGCACTCCGATGGCAAAACGCGCAAACCAAGTGCGCGTAACCCCGCCACCAAAAGTTCGCGCTGCTGCGCCGTAGTTGCACGCACATCAGCAATGTGGGCTTGATCTGCAATCGCCAAGGCGGCTGCTTTTAGCGCCAAGACATTGACATTAAAGCTGAGCCGGGTGCGTTCCAACATTTGCGCGAAATCCGGGTGCGCAATGGTGTAACCCACCCGCAAACTTGCTAATGCATAGGCTTTGCTAAAGGTGCGCGCAATCACCAGCTGCGGAAATTCGGCTAATAAACTGAGACTATTTCCGACATCTGGATTGATGACGTATTCAATATAGGCCTCATCTAAGACAAACAACACGTGCTTGGGCAGCGCCTCCAAGAACTGCCGCAGCATTGCCAGCGTCCACATTGTCGCTGTCGGATTATTCGGGTTCGCCAAATACACCAACTTCGTGCGCGACGAGATCGCGGCCAACATTGATTCGGGTGTGACGTTTAAATTCAGGGTGCTCGCCGCCGCAGTCGGTGCCGCACCCGCACCCAAGGCGGCTAAGCGATACACGGCAAAGCCATACTGCGCATGCACTACTTCATCGCCAGGGGCGCAAAACGTTTCTGCGATTAGGGTCAGTAGCTCGTGCGTGCCGTTGCCCAAAGTAAAATGCGCTGGACTTAAGCCATAATGCGCGCTAAGCGCGTTTTTAAGCACATTGCCGCCCGCGTCTGGGTAGCGAAAGCCAAGCAGCTGCGGGTCCGCCAGCAATGCTTTTACCGCAGGGCACGGGCCGATGCTGTTTTCGTTTGAGCCCAGCTCAATCACCGTATCTAAGCCTAAGCGCTGTGCAATCACACTGGGCTCGTGGCCGGGATCATAAGCAACCAATTTCTGTATGTGTGGCGGGGCAAAATGGGCGAATTGATTGGCGCTCATAAGCTTTACGCCAAGATTGCCGCGACAACTGCAGCGCCTACATCAGCGGTATTCCCCGTACCCGCCAAATCACCAGTTCGTGGCCCGTTCGTTAAAACATGACTGATTGCGGCTTCCAAATGCGCCGCTTCTGCAAACAAATCCAAGGAATGCCGCAACAACATCGCGCAACTGGCAATCGTCGCAATCGGGTTGGCGATACCACGGCCGGCGATATCAGGCGCGGAACCATGAATCGGCTCGAACACGCCGCGCTTGCCAGCGCCTAAGCTGGCCGATGGCAACAAGCCCAATGAACCGGCAAGCATCGACGCCTCGTCGGTCAAAATATCGCCGAACATATTTTCGGTAACAATCACATCGAAACTGCTTGGGCGACTAATCAATAGCATCGCTGCAGAATCCACCAGCTGGTGCTCCAGCGTGATTTCTGGAAATTCCTGCGCAATTACGCGCGTCGTCACTTCGCGCCAAAGCCGCGAGGTTTCCAGTACATTGGCTTTGTCGATTTGAGTTAGCTTTTTACTGCGCGCCATCGCCAAAAGTGCTGCCACGCGCACAATGCGCTCGATCTCGAACACTTCGTAGCGGCATAGATCTGTTGCACTGGTTTCTGTGCGGGTGCGCTCGCCAAAATAAACGCCGCCAGTTAATTCGCGCACGACAATCAAATCCACTCCCGCCAGAATTTCCGGTTTGATCGGAGCAAATTGAATGGCACTTGGGTGCGGCTTGACCGGGCGTAAATTCGCATACAGCCCTAACGCTTGCCGCAAACGCAGCAAACCCTGCTCCGGGCGAATGGGGGCTTTTGGGTCTGACCACTTCGGGCCACCGACAGCGCCCAGCAAAATTGCGTCGCTGCTTTCACAAAGCTGCAAAGTTGCATCAGGTAAGGCGACGCCGGTTGCGTCAATCGCCGCACCGCCAATAGCTGCAATGCGAAACTCAAATTCATGGCCAAAGCGCTGCGCAATTGCTTTCAGCGCTTTGACGCCCTCTGCGCACACTTCTGGGCCGATGCCGTCACCCGGCAAAACTGCAATTTGCGCTTTCATAGACGTGCTCCTGCAACGCGGGATTCCTCAAAATGCGTAATCGCTGCCGATTGCGCCAAAAGATAGCCTAGTTCATCAACCCCATTGAGCAAACAATGCTTGGCGAACGGCGCAATTTCAAACGCGGCGCGCGTACCGCTAGGAAAAATCACCTCAGCGTTTTCTACATCCACACTGACTTGAGCGCCAGAATCCGACGCCAGCTCAGCCAGCAATTGCTGATGCAAATCAGGCGTAATCACGCAAGGAACAAGGCCGTTTTTCAACGAATTGTTGCGAAAAATATCGGCAATCTCGGTTGCAATCACCGCACGAATTCCGGCATCCAAAAGTGCCCAAGGCGCATGTTCACGCGAGCTGCCACAGCCAAAGTTTTTGCCAGCAACCAAAATCCGCTCAATCACCGATGTATTGAGTACGAAATCGCTTTTAGCATCGCCATTCGCGTCGTAACGCCAGTCGTAAAAAGCAAATTTCCCCAGACCCGCACGGGTCGTGGTGGTTAAAAATCGTGCCGGTATGATTTGATCGGTGTCGATATTTTCTTGGCTAAACAGCAATGCAGGCGCAGTGATTTTCATAAGGCTCGGTAAAATTAGTGAGTTGATTTATATACAGTTATTACGATTTCAAGCTAACGCGCCACCACCCGCGGTGCCTTGCCATGCACCGCTTTGGCAATGGCCTCAATATGCCTAGGCGTCGAGCCACAGCAGCCACCAACGATATTCACCAGGCCACTGTCGGCAAATTCGCCAATCACCTTCGCCATATCTTCCGGTGTTTCGTCGTAGCCGCCAAAAGCGTTTGGTAAACCCGCATTCGGATGTGTGCTAACCAATGCACGCGGTGCGGCTAAGCCAATTTCTTCAATATAAGGGCGCAAATCGGAAGCGCCCAGCGCGCAATTCAGCCCAATCGCCATGGGTTTTGCATGCAGCAGAGAATACGCAAATGCTTCCGCGGTTTGCCCAGAAAGTGTACGGCCGGATTTATCGGTAATCGTGCCGGAAATCATCACCGGCATGCGAAAGCCTTTGTCGGCAAATAGCTGATCTAACGCAAAAAGCGCGGCTTTTGCATTCAAGGTGTCAAACACGGTTTCGATCATGATTACGTCTGCTCCGCCCTCGATCAGCCCCAACGTGGCCTCGCGATAGCTGATTGCCAAATCATCAAAAGTCACCAAGCGATACCCTGGGTCGTTGACATCAGGCGATATCGACGCGGTGCGATTGGTCGGCCCCAAAATCCCAAGTACAAATCGCGGTTTGTCCGGGTTTTGATCGGTTTTACGATCACACAGCTGGCGCGCGACGCGGGCACCCTCGTAGTTCAACTCGTGCACTAAGCCTTCCATGTGATAGTCCGCTTGGCTAATGCTGGTGGCGTTAAAGGTGTTGGTTTCTAGAAAATCTGCGCCCGCATCTAAATACGCCTGATGCACCGCCGCGACAATTTTAGGCTGCGTCAGCACCAGCAAGTCGTTATTGCCCTTCACGTCATGCGCAAAATCGCTAAAACGCTCGCCGCGATAACCTGCTTCGTCCAAATGATAGCTTTGCAACATCGAGCCATACGCGCCATCAATCAGCAAAATGCGTTCGGCGGCGGCTTTATAGAGGGCGGCGGTGCGTTCGGGATTTAGATACGGCAGGCTAGACATTCTTATAGGCTCACTAAGTTAGTTAAATATGGAACGGCAACGCAGTTCAGCTGCGCGTCGCGCTAAAAACCAGGATGTCGAAATGCGGCGCTTTGCGCTCGCGCGCAACAACTTGAGCGGAAATATTGATGAACCCTGACGCTGCCAGAAAACTTTGGAGTTCAACAGTCTCAAAACCCAAATTTTTATGCCCAAACACCGAAACTTCAGCATCAAAACTGTGTTTTCTTAATGCCGAGCCCAATACCCGCCCACCGGCGCGCAGCACGCGCGCCAGCTCACTAAACAGCAATCCTGCTTGGTCGGTATAGGGAATCGCCTGAAACAACAGCGCTTGGTCAAACGAGTGCGCGGGCAAATCCAGCGCGTGCATATCCGCCTCTAAAACCCGCACATTGGCAAACGCCGCTAGACGCTTGCGCGCGGCATTCGCGACTTTTGCGCTGGCATCCACGCAGGTCACTGAGCGCGCGCGCGGCGCGATCAACTGGGCTAGCGCACCATCGCCAGAGGCCAAATCCAGCACGTCACCCAACTCAATCAACTCAACTAAGGTGCGCGCCGTCGCCTCCCAAGTTCGCCCCGGCGAATAGTGGCGCTCCATATCACCGGCAACGGTGTCAGCCCAATTTAAGCCGGCGTTGCGAGCTTGCAAAACCTCTTGCATGCGCGCTTGATCGCCCGCCAGCAGGCCGTCTTTTGCCGCCGCCAAAATGGCGCTAACCAGCGCGTGCTCAGTTTGCGCAATTTCAGAGGGCGCAAAGCGATAGAACGCCTGCACGCCCACGCGACGATCCAGCACCAAACCCGATTCTTTTAATTTTGCCAAATGCGTCGAAACGCGAGGCTGTTTCAAATCGGTGATTTGCGCAAGCTCAGCGACCGTCAACTCTTCCTGCTGCAGCAGCAAAAGTAGCCGCAAGCGCGAGCCTTCAGCCAACAATTTGAGCAAATCTGAGCAGGAATCAAGTTTCAAAGTTGTTATATCTTTCTATCGGGATAGAGAGATATTAGCCTAAAGCAGCCGCAAACGAAAATTCCTACCCTTGATTTTTGCCGTCGTGGCGCTTGCTTTTGTGGGCGTTGCTCCACGCATTCTTTTCAGCACGCCGTCAATTTCAGCGCTCGCAATCGCCACATAGGTGCGCGTCGGGGTCAGCTCAATTTTGCCGATGCTATTACCTGCTAAGCCTCCCGCACCCGTCAAAGCGCCCAAAACATCACCTGCGCGTATTTTGTCGGTCTTACCTGCGTCAATCACCAGGGTTTGCATCGCGGCGGGTGCCAATGTTTTACTGCCCGCTACGATACGCAAGGGCTCAAGTTGGGCATTGAGCCTCTGCGCACGCTCCAACTCACGCTCAGCAACCAAATGCAGCGCAACGCCGGTTTCCCCAGCGCGGCCGGTGCGGCCAATGCGATGCGTGTGGGTTTGCGCCTCAAACGCCAATTCATAGCTAAGCACCAGTGTCAGTGTTTTCATATCCAAGCCACGCGCTGCGACATCGGTTGCCACTAACACCCGCGCGCTGCCATTGCTGAAACGCACCAACACCTCAGTGCGATCACGTTGCTCCAGATCCCCGTGCAGCGCCAATGCCGGAATACGCGCTGCATGCAGGGTTTCCACCAAATCATGCAGATCGCGTTTGGTGTTGCAAAAAATCAGCGTCGATTCGGGCTGACGGCTGAGCAATAGCTGCACCACCGCCGCCGCCTTGCCGCTTTCCGGCACGCTATAAAAATGTTGCTCGATAATTTCCTCCGCATGCGCCACATCGACAGCAATATGCAGCGCGTCCTGCTGCACCTGGCTCGACAACAGATCCACCGAGGCCGGAAACGTCGCCGAAAGCAGTAGCGTTTGCCGCACTTTGGGCATGCTGGCAATCAGCGTCGCCATGGATTCAGCAAAGCCCATATCGAGCAGCCGGTCTGCTTCATCCAACACCAAAATCTGCACGCTTTCGAAGTTTAAATGGCCTTTGTCGAAGTGATCTAACACCCGGCCCGGCGTGCCGACGATCAAATGCGGTGCGTGTTTGGTCAAGGAAGTCTGCTGTGGCCCAATCGCCACGCCACCGTAAATGGTCGATATTTTTAGATTCGGCATCGCACTACCCAAGCGCCGCAGCTCGACTGCCACCTGATCCGCCAATTCCCGCGTGGGGCACAGCACCAGCCCCTGCAGCGCGATGCGTTCTAGTGACAAGCGGCTCAATAGCGCCAGCCCGAACGCTGCGGTCTTACCGCTGCCCGTTTTTGCCTGCGCCCGCACATCGAGCCCGTCCAGCATCGGCGGCAAAGCCGCCAGCTGAATCGGCGTGAAGCTAGTGTAGTTTAGGCTTTGCAGGGTTTGCTGCAGTGCGGGCGCTAGCCGAGTGCGCAGCGATTGTGCCGCAGCCTCAAGATCGATTATTTCACTGGCTTCAGACATAAGATTGAGTTCCATTGGGTTGAAGCGGGATTTCACAGGGCGGGGATGGTAGCGTTTGTAGCTCAGGCTTGACGTGCTTTACTCAGCGGTGGCAGCCATACGTTCAAGCTAGAACGGCTTTTTTGCAAAACTCAAATGATAGGAAGGCAATGAACTCATCAAACTTTGCAGCATTCACGAACACGCGCAATTTGCTAGCGGCGATGGGTTGTGCCTTTGCCATTAACGCTTCAGCCAGCGACGTACGCCATTTCAGCGTCGGGAATTTGTCCATCGCGCACCCGTGGGCGCGTGCAACGGCCCCGGTTGCACGCACAGGTGTGGTTTATTTCAGTCTCAAAAACTCTGGGGATCAGGCGGATACCTTGCTCAGTGCCACCGTTGCCAGCGCGATTGCCAAGCGTGCATCGCTGCATGAAATGTCCATGGATGCTAAAGGCCTAATGCGCATGACCGAAATCAAGGCCGGCTTAGCCCTGGCCGCGAATGCTGAGGTCAAATTTGCCCCAGGCGGCTATCACGTGATGTTGGAAGGCTTGGTCAAGCCACTCGCCGCTAAACAAGAATTTGCGATGACGCTGCGGTTCGCAAAAGCGGGCGCGGTGTCGGTGATGGTGCAGATCCAGTAGCGTCGAACTGAATTTTTGTACCCACACGGAGTAAATTGCTTAAACTGCCCGCGCAACCATTTGGAGTCGCAATGAACCGGTCTTACTTAGCCCCGATAAGCTTAGCCCTCGCCCTGCTGCTTGGCAGCAATCAGCTTGCGGCAGTGGAGATCAAACGCAGCACGGAAGGCGCGTTGCAGCTGGAAAACGTACCTCCAGGAAAGCAAAGCGACGTGAAAGCGCTGCGCCCATATTTAGAATCGCGCTCGGGCGTGGTTTTTGGCTGGTTGCCGCATGGTGATGGCGCGTTGATTGGCACCCGCTTTAGCGACACGCAGCAATTGCATGCGGTGCGCGCGCCGATGGGAGCGCGCACGCAGTTGACCTTTGAGCAAGAGCCGGTCTTAAGCGCCATTCTCAATCACAATACTGGTGCACCGGCGCTGATTTATTCGCGCGACAGCGGTGGCGACGAGCAATTTCAGCTGTATCACTACAATTTATTGATCAACGAAACTGCGCTGCTAACCGAAGGTGCAGGCACCCGCAATGAGCGCCCGGTTTATGCCCCCGATGGCTTTCAATTTGCCTACACGCGCACCAATGCCAGCGGTAAATATCAAGTCAGAATGGGTGACACGCGCGAACCCGGCAAGACTCGATTGGTCTTTGCATCGACCGCAACTGACCCACGCGGTACCTGGTACGTAACAGACATTGCTGATGGCAGCAAAAAATTGCTGTTGCAAAATTTCGCCTCAGTCCTAGATTCAAACTTGATTGAGCTTGATCTGAAAACTGGCAAACGCCTTGCCATTACTGCAGCGGGTGGCGTTGCGGCACGGGATGCGCACTACGCGCCGGATGGCAAATCGGTGTTTTATTTGAGTGATGCTGGGAAAGAAAACATCCAGCTCTTTCGCTTTGATCTAGCAACGAAAAAAAGCACGCAGCTCAGTGTGCATATGCTGCACGACATAACCGACTTCAGCCTCAACAGTGATGCCAGCCAAGTCGCGCTCAACGTCAACAACGATGGTTCCAGCGAGCTGCAGGTCTATAACTTAAGTGATATGAGTAAACCGATCGCGAGCGCTGCGGCGAAGCCAGGCGTGATTTCTGGCATCAGCTTTCATCCGCGCTTAAATCGGGTGCTTATGGCCTTGAGCAGCGCCCAGGTTGCCGGTGACGCCTTTGTGCTTGACACCGCCACTAGCGAAATTACACCGTGGACCAAGCACGAAATGGGCGGGCTTAAACCCAGCGATATGGTCTTACCCGAGCGCATTCAGTACGTCGGCGGTAGCGGCAAAACGATTTACAACGTGCAGGCTTTTGCCTATCGTCCGCGCACTGCGGGCCCACACCCGGTGCTGGTTTTGATACATGGCGGGCCAGAATCGCAATCCCGGCCCGGTTTTGATGCGTGGATACAGTATTTGGTTGCGGAGCTGAAAATTGCCGTCATTGCGCCGAACGTGCGCGGCTCCACCGGCTATGGCCGTTTGTTCACGCAAATGGATGACGGCATTAAACGCGGTGATTCGGTGGGCGATATTGGTTCTTTGCTGGATTGGATTGTGACCCAGCCCGAGTTCAACGCCAAGCGCGTCGCCCTGATGGGCGGTTCCTACGGTGGCTTTATGACGTTGGCCGGGCTAGTGCGCTATTCCGACCGGTTGGTGGGCGGCGTCAATACCGTTGGCATTAGTGATATCGGTACATTTTTGAAAAACACCTCAAACTACCGCCGCGATTTACGCCGCGCAGAATACGGTGACGAGCGCGTGCCTGCGATCGCTAAATTTTTCGACACCATTTCGCCGTTGCTAAACGCCGATAAAATTAACGCGCCGCTGATGGTGATTCAAGGCGCAAACGACCCGCGCGTACCTGCTTCTGAGGCGACCCAAATCGCCGCCGCGGTGCGCGCAAACGGTAAAGACGTCTGGACCATTACCGCAACGGATGAAGGCCATGGCTTTAAGAAGAAAAGCAATATTGATCGCACCCGCTTAGCTGTCGCTGCATTTTTGCGCCAGCATTTGCTTGCGCCGTAGCGATGGCGTTTGCAAGGGCCCAGGCTTCCGCAAAACCTAAAGCCCCGTCTAAATCCGGTGTAAAGCGCAGCTTTTGGCAAAAGTTGCGCAACATTCTGTTGTGGAGCGTGCTTGGCTTCCTGTTAGCCAGCGTTAGCTTGGTGCTGGTGTTGCGCTGGGTCAATCCGCCAACTTCAGCGATCCGTATCG
>JANNYA010000069.1:0-16272 GCA_031409855.1 Rhodanobacteraceae bacterium
CTTTTACCACCGTAACTTTGCGCTGCTTGCTCATGCCCGCCAAGCCTGCAGTCAGTTTGCCTACCACATTGTTTTTGTGCGCGCGCAGCTTGTCTAAATCCAGCACCGGCGCGGCAAACGTTAGGCCCAATGCGGCAAATGCTTTGGTTTCATCAATCACCCGAGCGGCGTGCAGCAATGCTTTCGATGGAATGCAGCCGACGTTTAAGCAAACGCCGCCGAGCGTGTCATAGCGTTCAATCAAAACCACGTTGAGACCTAAATCTGCGGCCCGAAACGCGGCGGTGTAGCCACCTGGGCCGGAACCAAGTACGGCGAAATCGCAGTCATAATCGGCACTAGCGACGCTTGCGCCGGTTGCTGTGGGTGCTGGATTTGGTGCGGCTTTTGCCGCTGGAATCGCTGCAGCAGGAGCTGCTGCGCTGGCAGGCGATGCCGATACGCCTTCGCGGAACTCAGCAACGACTTGACCTTCATCGACGATGTCACCGACCTTGATTTTAAACGCGACTAACACGCCGGCCTTGGGTGCCGGTATTTCCATCGTTGCTTTGTCGCCTTCAACCACAAACAGCGAAGCGTCTTTCGCGACCGCCGTGCCGGGCGCTACCAGCAGTTCCAACACCGTTACGCCCTTAGCGCCACCCAAATCAGGGACGCGGATTTCAGTTAAGCCGTTTGCCATAAAGCACTCCTTAAGAACGCGAATCAGTTAGCCCGCAAGTGTATGCGTTTCACAATCAATTTCACCGCTTTATTCAGGCCCAACATCCGGCGGTTCCTGAACTCGCGAACCCAGCCAAAAAAATTTGTCGGGTACCGGATCAAAGCCGGCTTTACCGAGCGGCTGGCAGCGCAACAAGCGCGCCGCACCCATCCAGCCACCAGCAATCCAGCCATGTAGTCTTACGCAGCCCGTGCAATAGACCGAGCAGCTGGGGTAAAAGCGGCAGCGGCGGCCTAAAAATGGGCTGATCCAGCGCTTGTAAAAGCGTAATAAATGCCCTGGAAGATCGTTGGGAGTGTTCAAATGTGTAAATGTGCTTAAACAAAGTTTGGACGGAGCATTGCTGATTTAGCGTCGTTTAGCTATAAAGCCCGCCGCTTCGGTTGCCTTAGCAAACGAAGCAACGGGAACTTGTGGCTATGTGTGTTGTGTGTGCGAAGTAAAGCGCAGAGCCTAAGGTGATGTGCCCAAAATGAACATCTGCTTATTGAATTGAGCTGTTGGAGATCTGAAAGATGGCCTTAGAATTAGACGAATTGCCCGCTGACTACAAGCCGCGTACCGCGCTGCCTAAAGGCTACAAGCCGAAAAGCAGCGAAGACTATATGTCTGACAAGCAGCAGGAGTACTTCCGCCGCAAGCTGTACAAATGGAAGGAAGACTTGATTGCGGAATCGCAGGTCACCATTGAAAACCTGCGCGATGAAGTTCGCGACGTGGGCGATGAAGCCGAACGCGCATCGCGTGAGACGGAAAACAGCGTTGAGCTGCGCACGCGCGATCGCTATCGCAAACTGCTGAGCAAAATCGACAAAGCGGTGCGCCGTATTGAAGACGGCGTGTATGGCTATTGCGAAGAAACTGACGAAGAGATCGGCCTAGCACGTTTAGACGCGCGCCCGATCGCCACGATGTGCCTAGATGCGCAAGAGCGCTGGGAACATCGGCAAAAGCAGATGGGCGAATAGCGCTTGCCGTGCGCCCTGAGCTTGTCGGAGGGCCCAGCGACAAGCTCAGGGCGAACGACTACTTCGTCGATATGATTGACGCGCACTGTAAACCCCGAGCTTCTGGATTTACCCTGCTGGAAGTACTGGTGGCGCTTGCTGTGGTAGCAGTTGCACTCGCGGCATTGGTGACTGCCGCGAGCGGACAGCTGAAAATTGCCGAGCGCACCCGCGATAAAGCCGTTGCCGGCTGGGTTGCCGCGAATGTTTTGACGGATCTAAAGCTACGCGAGCGTTTTCCCGAGCCGGGCGAACGCAGTGGCGTGGTGACGATGGCAAATCAGCGCTTTAGTTGGCGTGCCTTGGTGCAAACGACGGTTGAAAGTGATTTGCGCCGGATTGACTTGCGCGTCAGTTTGAAAACCGAAGGCGCGCCCGATCAGCCGGTGTTGAGTCGTACTGAGTTTGCAGGGCGGCTTTGAGCGTGCGCCTAGATGCCAAATCAGCGCGTTTAGGTGGCTTTACTTTGCTCGAAATCCTGGTCGCGGTCGCTATTTTTGCGGTGCTGGCGGCGATGGCCTATGGCGGTTTGAACAGCATTGTGCGTGCGCAGGTCGCGGTGCGTGAATCGAGTGATGCGCTAGACGCACTTGCGCGCGCACTGGCACGTTTTGAGAAAGATTTGGCCCAAGCCTACAGCCGTTCTTCGCGCGGTGCCTATGGAACTATCGAGTCAGCCCTGATTGGCGACAGCAACAGCTTAAGTGTTAGCACCATGGTTGTTGCCGCCACAGCAACTGGCCCCAGTGCATCGCCAGCGCGCGTGCGCCATACTTTGGCGCAGGGCAGGTGGTTGCGTATGCAAAGCGCTGCTTTGGACTTGGCACCCAGCACCCCGGAAGCGGCGCGGCTCATTTTGGCTGATTTTAGTGGCGCTAGCCTGCGCTATTTGGATGCGCAATTGATTGAGCATGACCGCTGGCCACCGGCGAATGCGGCACTGGAAGGCGCCAACGCAGACACTTTGCCGCGTGCAGTCGAACTTCGACTGACCAGTAAACGATTTGGCGAAATTCGCCGCTTGATCGCGCTGAGTGAGGTGCGGCCGTGAAGCAAGTTTTGGCATGTGCGAATCCTTCAACACAGCGTGGCGTCGCCTTGCTTACGGCGCTGATGATTTTGGCGCTGGCTGCGCTATTGGCTTATGGCTTGATGCAACAGGGCACCGTGGCCTTGGATCGCGCCGCCGGTGCCCAGCGCGGGGCGCAAGCCCGGGCGTTGGCGGATGGCTTATTTGATTACGCCTTGATTGCGCTGTTGCGCGACGCCGAGGGCGCCCAGCTCGATTCCCGCGCAGAGGAATGGGCTAAGCCGCTGCCGCCATTACCGGTGCCTCAGGGCGTGGTCACCGGCCGATTGGAAGACTTAAACGGACGTATCAATCTAAACGGTTTTGCCAGTAGTGATAATCCAAACCAAAGCGGACAGACGCTAAAGATGCTTACGCGACTATTAGAGGTGCTCAAGCTAAACCCACAAATTGCTGGGCGCATTCAAGACGCGATCGATGCCGATGACAGCAATATCGCCGGTGGCGAAGACGTGGATTTTATGAGCCAAAGACCAGCCTCGCGCGCGCCCAATCGCGCACTGCAGCATTTTAGTGAACTACGGCATTTGCCGGGATTGAGTGCACAGGATTACGCGCTACTGAGTCGCTATGTCTGTACGATTGACATCGCTGCGCCGCTTAATATCAATACCGCAGAAGTCCCAGTGTTGATGAGCTTGGATGCGGGTATCAGTGCTGAACTGGCGGAAAAACTCTGGCGCGATGGGCAAGCAAATTTCGTCCGCAGGGAAGACTTTATCTCGGAAATATCCAATAGCGGTGGCCCGCCGAACTTGGCTGAATTACAGGGCGGCATCACCTTAGACGTCAGGAGCACAGACTTCATCGCCCACGCGCGCATCAAGCTGGACGGTGTGGAATACCGCTACACCGCGCAATTGGATAGACAAAGCAATGAAGTTCTTTGGCGTATGCAGGGCGGTGGCGAGTGATCGGCAGCAGGGAATCACAGCCCTAAATTGTGGGGCGTCACACGCTTTTGCTATGTGCAATTGTCAAAAAGCGTAACGTCTTCACGTATGCTGCACGCTTCGCAACGCGGGGCCATTGAGCCATGTCGACCATGTTTACGCGGCAGTTTGAGTTGATCGCCCGAGCCAGGGTTATTTTATTGGGCATCATTTGTTGCGTGTTGCTGCCTGTTGTAGGGAACGCGCAAGTTATTTTTAGTGACGGCTTCGAGGATGTAAACGATAAATCCGCCGCGCGCTTTCTCGATCAAGCCAGCTACGGTGGGCGTTTGCAAGATATCGCACTGGTGCGCCAGCTGGGCTATGCGGGTTGGCTGGATCAGCAGTTTACGGCAGCGGTTTCCCTCCAAAAACCTTATCTGGATTGGGTAACGGGCGGCGTGTATCAGCAACAGCGTCAGGAAGCATGGTTTATCCACAGTGCGCAATTAGCGGATCCGAGTAACCCGCTGTTGACGCACGACGATCAATTGCGCCAGCGCGTGGCATTTGCGCTGTCCGAAATCATGGTGACCTCGGATAAAAACGCCGCACTGCTATTTCAACCCTATGCGTTGGCGGATTACTACGACACGCTGGCACGCGGCGCGTTTGGTAATTTTCGCACGCTGTTAGGGCAGGTGACTTTGCATCCGGCCATGGGCAAATTCCTCAGCATGCTGGGCAATCGCAAGAGCGATGTCGCACTCAATATCCGCCCCGATGAAAACTACGCGCGCGAAATTTTGCAGCTGTTCTCGATCGGCTTGGATCAGCTCAACTTAGACGGCACGCCAGTTATAGTGAATAACGCGCGCGTGCCTAGCTATGGCCAAAATCAAGTGCGTGGTTTCGCCCAAGTTTTTACCGGCTGGAACTTCAGCAGCTGCAGCGTCGCCACGTTTAGTGATTGCGAGCCGGGCAACCCGTATGAAACGCCCTGGTTCAGCCCGATGCTGCCTTTTGAGGCTTTTCACGACAACACCAGCAATAAGCAGCTGCTGGTTTATCCGGGCGTAGCACTGCCCGGTGGCGTGTTGACGGCAGGCGGCAACGCCACGCAAGAGATCAACGCGGCGCTCGACAATGTCTTCAACCACCCGAATGTGGGGCCGTTTTTAGCGCAGCAATTGATCCAACGCTTGGTCACTAGCAACCCGAGCCCAAGCTATGTGCAGCGGGTAGCAACGGTGTTTAATAACAACGGACTAGGTGTGCGCGGCGATCTTAAGGCGGTAATTCGCACGCTGTTGTTGGACCCAGAAGCGCGCACCGTCCCGCCCGCATCGGTAAATACCTACGGCAAGCTGCGTGAGCCATTGCTCAAAATGGTGAAACTGTGGCGTATCGCGCCTGGGCGTTCGGTCAATGGCCGGGTGTTTCGCTATTCGCATATTCGCGACCAATTTGGGCAAGTGCCGCTCAGCGCGCCGTCGGTGTTCAATTTTTTCAAGCCGGACTTTGCCCAGCCAGGGGAAATTCGCACGGCCGGTTTGGTGTCACCGGAATTTCAAATCGCCACCGATACCCAGTTAGTGACTGCGCCGAATGAACTAGGCTGGCGAATTTTTCTGTTTTACATCGGCAGCCGCTACAGCGTGGTTTGGGAAAACGGTGCACCGGTGCCCGAGGAAACGTTGATGGATTACAGTGCGCTGAAAACGCTCAGTGCGAATCCTGCAGCGCTAGTGGATCATCTTAATTTAGTCATGCTGTCCGGCCAAATGACGCCGTTTATGCGCACTATTTTGATTAACCGCTTAAATGGCCCATTGCCGGATGCGATTCCCGGTCAGCCCGCCGGTGCGCCGCCTGATCAAGCGCTTTTTCGGGTGCAGCAAGCGCTGTATTTGATCGTCAATTCCCCTGAATTCAACATCCAAAAATAGGCCGCCGCTATGAACTTTGATCGTAGAAAATTTCTGCGGCGCTCCATCCAGACGGCGCTCGGTGGCGTAGCCTTATCCAGCGCGTTTGGCAATCTCAAAGCGATTGCGGCCGCTGCGAACGCAGGCGGTGGCGTGTTCCCAGACTATAAAGCCCTGGTGTGCGTGTTCCTGCACGGCGGCAACGATAGCTTCAACACCATCGTGCCGTATGACGCGGCGCACTACGCAACCTACAGCGCCACGCGGCCTGCCTTGGCGATCAATCAGGCGGCGGTCGCGGCGCTATCGTTGAACGCACAGGCGGCGCAAGGCGGCTTGCCGGGTGGCGTGCCCAGCGATGGCGGTAGCTACGGTTTGCATCCCTCGATGCCGGAAATGCGTGGGCTTTTCAACACGCAGCGCGCTGCAATCATCGCCAATGTTGGTCCATTGCTTGGGCCAATCACGCAGGCGCAGTTTCAAGCGGGCACACACGCAGCGCCGCCGCAATTGTTCTCGCATGACGATCAAGCCAATTTCTGGCAGACCTCGCGCGCCGACGATGCCACCGCCAACGGCTGGGGCGGGCGGATTGCGGATTTATTGTATGCGGGCAATCCAAATCAACAGCTGCCGATGACCTTATCCTTGTCCGGGCAAAGCCTATTTCAGCGCGGCAATGTGATCGATCAGTACGTGATGAGCCCCTACGGCGTCGAAACGATTGACTATTTAGGTGCCTATCAAAACGAGCTAGGCACGCAGTCATTCAACGCACTGAATGCGGACGGCGTGCAGGGCCACATGTTTGAGCGCGCTTATGCTTCGGCGACGCGGCGATCCATTGCGACCTATGAAATGTTGCGCACGGTATTGACCGCGCCACCGACTTGGACCACACCATTCCCCGATAATTCTTTAGGTGCGCAGCTGCGCCAAGTTGCGAACTTAATCAATGTGCGCGGTGCGGGTGGTTTGAATATGCGGCGCCAAATTTTCTTCGTCAGCTTAGGTGGCTTTGATACCCACGACACGCAATTAGTCACCCAAGCGGGTATTTTGGCGACGGTTTCGCAGGCGATGCAGGCGTTTTATCAAGCCACCGTGCAGATGGGAATCAGTAGCGAGGTCACCGCATTCACCGCCTCTGATTTCGGCCGTACTTTATCCACCAACGGCGATGGCACCGATCACGGCTGGGGCGGGCATCATTTTGTCGTCGGCGGTGCCGTGCGTGGTGGTCGCTTCTATGGCCAGATGCCGTCGTTGTTGCAAACTGGCAACCCGAACGATGCAGGCTATGGCCAGATTATTCCAACGACGGGGGTCGATCCCTATTCGGCGACGTTGGCCAGTTGGTTTGGCGTTGCGCCAGGCATTGACGGCATTGGCACCATTTTTCCGAATCTTGGGCTTTATCCGAGTGGGAATTTGGGATTTATGGCTTGAACGGTAAACTGACTTTGCAGCCCAATCCCAGCCAAGTCGACTTAAATGTATTTGCTCCGCGCCATGACACACAGTAATCGACCGGCTTTATTGCGTCGTTGTTTGACCTTACCGTTACGTTTTCCGCTTTGCTTAACGCCAGGGGCAAGCCCTGCCCACGACGCAAAGGGATGCTCGGTAGGCCATCTTGTTAAGTCTGTGCCGGTTTCAGCGATCAACTGCAGCACGCTGTACTCGGTAAATGTTGGCAGCTGAGTCAAATCTTGATGACCACACATGACGCGCAACTGATGAATAAAAAAACCCGCTGTTACGCGGGCTTTTGGACGTGCTTAAACATGTATTTGGTGCCCGAAGCCGGAATCGAACCGGCATGGTGGTTTTAGCCAACCGGCGGATTTTAAGTCCGCTGCGTCTACCTGTTTCGCCATTCGGGCACGCGGGGCGAAGTCTAGTGCAATTATCGCGCAAGCTCAAAGGGCAGGGCTTTGATTTCTGAACGTGGGTTTAGCGATGCCGAGTTCGCAAAGTTTTTTCAGGTGAGTACGATGCATTGCGCTGCTGTGCAATGTGAACGAACGGCCCGCGAGGCGCAAAGGCCGGTGTGAAACTCAGAGGCGATTCACTAAAAGCTAGCTAGCCTCCGCGCAGATTTTACCGCTCTGCACCCAGTTAACTGACTGAGTGCAAAGCACTTTTTGGGCACAGGCGCTTTTCAAGCAAGCCGCAGTGGGCCCACTCGCCCCGCCTTGCACTGTCTGTTGCCCTAGCGACCCGCTTAATCCTAAAGCGTACTGCTGTGCTTTAGCTTCGCACGGCAAAGACTTAAGGATTTACCCATGACTACATTCGCTCAACTTGGCCTAGCGCCAGAAATTTTGCGTGCAATCACCGCAAAAGGCTATGAAATTCCCACTCCGATCCAAGCGCAGGCCATTCCTGCCGCGATGGAAGGGCGTGACATTTTAGGTGCTGCGCAAACCGGCACCGGCAAAACCGCAGGGTTTTCGCTGCCGATGTTGCATCGTTTGGCGCAAACCAAGCCACAGCAATTGCGTAACCGGCCACCACGCGCCTTGATTTTGACGCCTACCCGCGAACTCGCTGCGCAAGTCGAAGACAGCGTGCGCACTTACGGCTTACACACCGGCATGACCAGCACGGTTATTTTTGGCGGTGTCGGCATGGGCAATCAGATCAGCGCGCTGCGCACCGGTGTTGATATTGTGATCGCCACGCCTGGGCGTTTGTTGGACCATTTATCGCAGCGCACCATTGATCTGGGCAAAATTGAAATTTTGGTGCTGGATGAAGCGGACCGTATGCTCGATATGGGCTTTTTGCCCTCGATCAAGCGCGTGTTAGCCGCACTGCCGAAGCAACGCCGTCAAACGATGCTGTTTTCCGCGACCTTCGCGCCAGAAATTCGCGAGTTAGCGAAACAGTTTTTACGTGACCCAGTGGAAGTGCAGGTTGCCGCGCAAGTCAACACGACCGCCTTGGTTGAACACCGCCTACACCCGGTCGATACCGAACAAAAGAAAGATTTGTTGATTGAGCTGTTGCGCAAAGACAGCCGCCAGCAAAGTTTGATCTTCACCCGCACCAAGCACGGCGCGGACAAATTGGTCAAAAGTTTGGAAGTGATTGGTTTTAAGGCCGCTGCGATTCACGGCAATAAATCCCAAGGTGCGCGCACGCGTGCGCTGGCGGATTTCAAATCCGGTGCCACAACCTTGCTGGTCGCCACTGACATTGCCGCGCGCGGGCTAGACATTAAAGAGCTGCCAACCGTCTATAACTATGACCTACCGATGGTTGCGGAAGACTATGTACACCGTATTGGCCGCACTGGCCGTGCGGGCTCGAACGGCGTCGCGATTTCCTTAGTCGCACCAGAAGATCACGGTTTACTGCGCGATATTCGTAACTTCACCAAGCGCGATTTGCCGCTGGAAACGATTGTCGGCTTTGAAAGCACCGGCAAGCCGATTTTCACCAAGCCAATCATGCGCCAAGTCCGTAGCCCACGCGCTCCGGGTGGCGGGCGTGGCGGCCAGCCGCAACGTGCGCCGCAGCGTAACGGCAGTGGCGCTGGCTCCGGCGGCGCGCGCGCGGGTGCAGCACCGGCACGTGCAGGGCGTCCAGGTGCGGGCGGGCATGCGCAGCATCGCGGTCGTCAAGGTGGCGCCGGTGGCAGAGCTGGCGGCGGAGCTGCAGGTGCGGGTGGTGGCCAGCGTCGTACCGGCGCGTAGTAATCGAAAGCGGGCTTGGGTCATGGGCGCAGTTTGTCAGCGCTAGCGTTGCGTGGGCATCAGATGGGGCGTAAATTTGGCTCAGATTTATCTGAGGGTGGGTGTCAAGCAAACGCGAGCAAACGCGGCGTCTAGCAAACGCGCCTATGGATTCTCAAATGCGGACAACAAGAATAGCGGATATTTCAGAACGTTTTTCCCTCGCCCGGATTTTTCTGGCAGTGGTTTTGAGTAGCCTGAACATAAGTTCGTGTGGTACTAGAAAAGGTGACTCCATGATATTAAGCGACCAGGCGCGATTGGCATTTGTCGGATTGGCTGATAGTGGAAGTGGCTTAGCTGCAAAAAAATTAAGCCTGCATTTTGGATTTGGGAAATACGATGAAATTTGTTTTGAACAATGGCAAAGAATGACTGTATTTCTTGAGGGTACTTCACTCGAGAAAAAGCCGGAAATAATCGAGAGATGTAGACACTAGCCTCGTTCGCCCAGCGCGCAATCGGTTCCGACAATGATTTCATCAACCAGGACAAATTCTGGCTCAGATTTGTCTGAGCCCCATGAGGCCCACGAAATTCGACGGACATAGGCGCTGCATTGTCTGCGAGCGACGCCAGTCTTGTCGTAGAAGCCCAATTTAGGAAGCCTTTTCGTAAACGGCATCTGTCCAAAGGCAAGCCAGCGTCAAACTGGACTCGACTTCACTGCCCCCGCAGGCATAATCCGCTTCTTTTCAATTTAGCTGAGACACTGCCATGCGAACCCGACGAGATTTAGCCAACGCCGTGCGTGCGCTGGCGATGGATGCTGTGCAACAAGCCAACTCTGGCCACCCCGGAATGCCGATGGGCATGGCGGATATCGCCGAAGTGCTGTGGAATGACTTCTATAAGCACAACCCAGCGGATCCGCACTGGGTGGATCGGGATCGATTTGTGCTGAGTAATGGCCATGGTTCGATGCTGCAGTACGCACTTTTGCATCTATCCGGCTACAAGCTGCCGCTAGACGAGTTAAAAAACTTTCGTCAACTGCACAGCAAAACCCCTGGGCATCCAGAAGTGTTTGAAACGCCGGGCGTTGAAACCACCACCGGCCCGCTCGGTCAGGGTTTGGCAAACGCGGTAGGCTTTGCGCTTGCCGAAAAAGTACTGGCTAAGCGCTTTAATCGACCTGGCCACGACATCGTCGATCACAAAACGTGGGTGTTTTTAGGTGACGGCTGTTTGATGGAAGGCATTAGCCATGAAGCCTGCTCGCTCGCGGGCACGCTGGGCTTGAACAAATTAATTGCGCTGTATGACGACAACGGCATTTCGATTGACGGCAAAGTCGGCGGCTGGTTTACCGATGACACGCCGATGCGCTTTCGCAGCTACGGCTGGAATGTCATTGACGCGGTTGACGGCCACGACAGCGCGGCAATCAAAGCCGCCATTGCGCAAAGCACGCACAGCGACAAACCCACGCTGATCTGTCTGAAGACTGTCATCGGCTTTGGTTCACCGAATAAAGCCGGCAGCGAGGGCAGCCACGGTGCGCCGCTGGGTAAGGACGAAATACTGCTCGCTAAAAGCCAACTGGGTTGGAACTATGGCGCGTTTGAAATTCCTGCCGATATTTATGACGCCTGGAATGCAAAATCGCGTGGACAAAGTGCGCAAAGCGCTTGGAATGCGCAACTTGATCGCTATCACGCTGCGCACCCGGAACTGGCGGCCGAATTTGCCCGCGTAATGCGCGGTGATCTGCCCGCAGGCTATAGCGATACGATCAACAATTTAATCGCAAAGTTTGCTACCGATGGCGTCAGTATCGCCAGCCGTAAAGCCAGTCAAATGGTCCTTGACGCCATTGTGCCCTCGCTGCCGGAACTGCTCGGCGGTTCGGCCGATTTGGCGCATTCGAACTACACGATTGTGAAAGCGAGTGTCGACGCTAACTCCGCCGCTGGCGGCAATTACGTCTATTACGGCGTGCGCGAATTCGCTATGACCGCGATCGCCAATGGCGTGAGCCTGCATGGCGGGCTGATTCCATACACCGCGACATTCTTGGTGTTTTCCGACTACGCACGCAACGCGGTGCGGTTGAGCGCGCTGATGGGCATACGCAATGTTCACGTCTACACCCACGATTCGATTGGCCTGGGCGAGGACGGCCCGACGCACCAGCCGGTCGAACACCTTGCCAGCCTGCGCTTGATGCCGAATTTGGACGTCTGGCGCCCATGTGATGCAGTCGAATCCGCAGTGGCGTGGAAGTTAGCGATCGAACGCAAAGGCCCGAGCGCGCTGGTATTTTCACGGCAAAATCTTGTGCATCAGCCGCGCAACAGCGCAACCATCGAAAACATTGAGCGCGGCGGCTATGTCTTGACCGACGCGCTAAACGCATCAGGCCAGCCGGATTTGATCTTAATCGGCACCGGGTCGGAGCTGGATTTAGCGGTACAGGCCGCAGTGAAACTCAATGCCGAAGGCGTCGCCACCCGCGTTGTCTCCATACCCTGCACCGCCCGCTTCGATGCCCAAGACGCGGCGTATCGTGAGTCGGTTTTGCCAAACGCTTGCCGTAAGCGTATTGCCGTGGAAGCGGCAAGTGTCGATTATTGGTGGAAATATGTTGGTTTTGACGGCGCGGTGATTGGCATGCACAGCTTCGGCGCCAGCGCGCCGGACAAAGCGCTGTATGCGCATTTTGGGATAACGGTTGATGCGGTTTTGGCGGCGGCTACGCGTTTGCTATAAGCGGTAGATGCATTAGAGGAGCAGCCCACACGGCGCCATGCATAAATTTTCACGCGCCTTTTGTTGATTGGGCATCCGATTCGGCGCAGACTGAGCCCGTATCGATCTGTGCGTGGGTCTAGCGTCGTTATTTTGGCGTCGTTGTTTGCGGAATGCAGGGGTAGCCATGAAGGCAATAGCATCAAGGGCCCGGATCCTTATTGTCGACGACGTGCCGACCAATATTCGTGTCCTGGTGCAAGCGCTGCTGCCTGACTATGAAGTGCGCGTGGCGACCAATGGCCTGGATGCACTCGCTGCAGTCGCCAGTGACCCGCCAGACTTGATCTTGCTCGACGTGGCTATGCCGGCGCCAGATGGCCATGAGGTTTGTCGGCGATTAAAGGCCGACCCTGACAGTCGCGACATTCCGGTGATCTTCATCAGTGGCGGTAGCGAGGAAAGCGATGAATTGTCGGGCCTGCGCCTGGGTGCGGTTGACTACATCGTCAAGCCCTTCAGCCTACCGGTGGTGCAGGCGCGGGTGGCGACGCATCTGGAACTCAAGCGCTATCGTGATTTATTGGCGAACCAAAGCCTGATCGATGGCTTGACCGGCGTGCCGAACCGCCGTCGTTTTGATCAATTTCTGCAGCAATCCTGGAAGCTTTGCGTGTTGTGTGTGTCGGTGCCGCGATGGCAAATCCACAAGAGCCCTTGGGCAACCCGCCACTGCAGTTTTTTGGACCGCGCGATTACGCCGCTGGGCCGTTGAACTGGTCGGTTTTACAAGACCGGCGCGGGCTAATCTATGCCGCGAACGCCGATGGCGTATTGGAGTTCGATGGCGTTAGCTGGCGGTTGATCCGTACGGATCGCAAGACGCGCGCCCGCTCGCTAGCGATGGCTAGCGACGGTCGAGTCTACGTTGGCGCCCAGGGTGAATTCGGCTATTTGGCCGCAGACCCGATGGGGCAGATGCGCTATGTCGCGCTGAGTAATCAAGTGCCCGAGGCGGAACGCGACTTTTCCGACGTCTGGCTTATTCATAACCTTGCATCTGGCGTGTATTTTCGCAGTCAAAAGCGGTTATTTCGCCTGCACGAGGGGCGGCTGCGATCGTGGCCTGTGAAAGACGTCAACTATTCGGCCAGCATCGGAAACCGCTTGCTGCTGTTTGACAGTATTGATGGCGTGCTGGAACTAGTTGGGGAATCTTTGCAGGTGCTTGCCGGTACTGACCCGAAGTTGCTAGGTGATGTGCAGTTGATCCTTCCATGGAACCGGGACGGGCAAGTTCGCGTGCCAGCCGATGGCATCTTGTTGGGCAGCAAGCAAAAGGGCTTGCACATCTGGCGCGCGGGCGTGGCGCACGCACTCAATAGCCCGGTGAATGCGTTGCTGGCGCGCGACGGCCTGCGCGGTGCTCGATTGCTGGCAAACAGCACTGTGGTAATACTCACCCTTGCCCAGGGCCCGATGTTGCTCGACGATAGGCTTCGGCTATTACAGCGCCTTGGCCGAGATCAAGGCGTCGCTGGCGATCACGCCTTTGAGGTGGCCCTAGATCGCCAGGGGGATTTGTGGCTGGCGTTGGATACCGGCGTCGCCCGCGTCGCTGCATTCGATGCGCTCAGTCGTTTCGAGGAGTCCACACTGGGCGGTTCCGTGCTAACTGCGTTGCGCTTGGGTGATCGGCTTTACGTCGGAAGCAATACCCGGCTGACCTGGCTGGGCGCGCTGCCCAGCGCTGCTGAGCGCACTGGAATTTATGGCCATGTCCGGCATTTATTGGATTTCGATGGCCGGCTGATGACGGCTGGCAATGGCGGCGTGTACGAACTCTTTAATGGCCGGACACGCCTGCTACGCGCTAACGTCGCCAGTGAACTGCGGCGCAGTCGCCAGGATCCGCAGCGGGTTTGGGTCGCAGAGCGCGATGGGCTAGCCTCGCTGTATTTTCAAGATGGCAAATGGCTAGACGAAGGTAAAAGGCTGGATACCACCTCGGTGGTGCGATCAATGGCCGAAGACCGGCAAGGTGGCTTGTGGGTGGGCACCGACCTTGAAGGCGTCCTGCACATTGCACACTCGGCGCAATTGCCTTCCGGCCCTTTGGCCGCCAATCGTGTGCAACATTTTAGTATCGAACAGGGGCTGCCGTCCTTGGAAGACAATCAGGTGTTCGAACTGGAACACGAGGTGCTTGTGCGTAGCCGCGAGGGCCTCTATCGCATGAATGCGAGCGGCGCTCACTTTGCGCCCGATCCTCGCTTCAGTCGCTTGTTTGCTGAGCGTCCGGGCTGGCAACTGTCGCCATTAGGCGGGCTAACCGTGGATGACCGAGGTTGGCTGTGGCTTCAGGCACGGGAGCAATTGAGTAATGACACCGAGCTGGGCGCGCTGGTGCCGCAAAGCGACGGTAGCTATATCTGGGACGCGAAAGACCTGCTTTCGCTGCGCGGTACCAATGTCACGAGTATCTATGCTGAGGGTGATGAATTGCTTTGGTTCGGCACCAACGAGGGGCTATACCGTTACGACCGCCGTATTAGGCGGGAAAACCGGCATACCTTCTCAACGCTGATTCGTCGCATTGGTCATAGTGATGGCCGAAAGTTGTTCGGCGGTGCTGGGGCACCGTCGGCTAGCATACCGGCGCCTCTGGCCTATGCGGATAACAACCTGTACTTTGACTTTGCCGCACCTAGCTATGTCGAACCACGTGCCACCCGTTATCAGATCTGGCTGGAAGGATTTGACGCCAAATGGTCGCCCTGGAGCGGCGCGAACCACAAGGAATACATCAATCTGGCACCCGGCGGATATCGTTTCCGGGTTCGCGCGCGCAATATCTATGACCAATTGGGCAGTGAGGCGGCCTACAGTTTTCGAGTGCTTGCGCCTTGGTATCTGAGCTGGCCAGCCTTTGTCAGCTCTGTGCTAGGAATATTCGGTCTAGGTTGGCTAACGTTGCGCTTGCGCGTGCGCAAGCTCGAGCGCGACAAGGAAGTATTGGCGCAACATGTCGCCGAACGCACCGAGGATCTGCAACAAAGCAGCGAACAGCTGCGGCTGGCCCGGGATCACGCGGAACGCGAACGGCAAGCGGCTGAGCAAGCGACTCGCAGCAAGAGCGAATTTCTGGCGAGCATGAGCCACGAAATCCGCACACCGATGAATGCCATCATTGGCTTCGCGCATCTGGGCCAGCAGCTGTCGCGGCAGGACCGCACTCATGATTACTTCGGCAAGATCGCTGGCGCTGGGCAATCGCTGCTTGCCATCGTTAACGATATTTTGGATTTTTCCAAGATTGAAGCGGGCGGTATGGAGTTGGAGGTTACCGGCTTCGATTTGGCCGAACTATTGGCGCGAGTTGAAGAATTATTCGCGCATCAGGCGCAGGGCAAGGGCATCGAACTAGTGCTCGCGATTGACGCCGAAGTGCCACACCGGCTGCTAGGCGATCCGCTGCGCCTTGGTCAGGTGCTGACCAACTTAGTCAGCAACGCGCTCAAGTTCACCGAACACGGGCAGGTGTTGACGCAGGTAAGTGTGTCGGCGCTGGAAGCAGCGCGGGTGCAATTGCAGTTTTCGGTCAAAGACTCGGGCATCGGCATCGCCGTAGAACATATGCAATCACTGTTCCAGGCGTTTGCCCAAGCTGAAGCGGGTACCGCGCGCCACTACGGCGGCACTGGCCTAGGCTTGGCCATTTCGCAACGCTTGGTGCGCCTGATGGGCGGTGACTTTCTGGTCGATAGCGCACCTGGCCGCGGCAGCAAGTTTGCTTTCAGCGCATGGTTCGGGCTGGATGCGGCCACCGCGCCGACTCGTAGCTTGCGGGAAGGCTTGGGCGGCGAGCTCGGGCCGGGCGACGTGCTCGAGTCAATCGCGCCAGGGTCAATCGCGCCAGGGCCAATCGCGCCAGGGCCAATAAAATATCATGCCCAATACCCGGACCTAGCCGGTGCCCATGTCCTGGTCGTGGAAGACAACTTAATCAATCAGCAAGTCGCAGCTGAGATACTTAAATTGGTTGGCATACAAACAACGATGGCCGATAGTGGCAGCCTTGTCCAATGAGGTATGAGCCTGAGTTCGCGACGTGAATCCAAGCAGGCGTGAGCCTGAAATTGGATTAGGCGAGGTGGTTTTGATGGGTTGATCATTCAAGGATGGTGATCAACATGAACGAAACACGGCTAACG
>JANNYA010000070.1:0-55263 GCA_031409855.1 Rhodanobacteraceae bacterium
ATCGCCACGCCAGCTGTTCAAGCTGCTGAAGGCATAAATTGAATTACGACGTGGATCGGCACCATAGACACGGCCGTAGCGATCGACGGTGTAGGCCCAGCCGCTTGAGGGCTCCAAAAACCAAACTTCGCCGTTGCTCAGCACCGAATAACTCGAATGCGTGCGTGGATCGACCATCCAACGAGTGCGCGGGTCCCAATAGCGGCTACGCAACAAAGTGGCACCTCGAGGTGCTGAATAAATACGTTGATTGCGCACTGGCACGGCAATACGGCGAGTCGTGCGGCTGACATAGCGCTGTTGCGAATTTGCCGGCCGCGCTTGAGTTTGCACAGGCCGATATTGCGCCGCATCAACGTCGCTTGATGACCCTATGCCGACCAACGCCAGTGATACAGCCAGAGCCAAGGTGCCCATACTTTGACCTAAAAAATTAAACGAACTAATCGAACCAAGGGTACGCATGAAATTCCTCCTTTGTGAGGGTTGAGCGCAAGATGCAAGATCAATCTTGAGCTAGTTGCCTGAATGCAGGTTCAATTTTTGCGCCATAATGCCCCCTAACAAAGTGGGTGACAGCGCGCATTCATTGATCCGTTAACAGCGCTTTACAAGCCAGTTGCATAGCTGAATCGCACGCGTTTGGTGACGCCACACGTTAATTCATAGCTAATTGTTTCTGCCGCACGCGCGATAATTTCAACCGGCAATTCTTCGCCCCAGAGCAACACTTCAGCGCCCACTTCTACCTGCGGCAAATCGCTTAAATCTACGCTCAACAAATCCATTGATACGCGCCCAACGATGCGCGTTAGTGCGCCCGCAACGCACACTGGCGTGCCCGTTGGCGCATGGCGCGGGTAACCATCACCGTAGCCGATGGCCGCAATCCCAATGCGCATTTGAGCGGGTGCAACAAAACTTCCGCCATAGCCCACGGTATCGCCAGCTTCAATCGTTTTAACCGAAACTAGACGCGTACTAAGCCGCATCGCCGGACGAAAGCCAAGTTCGGCACCGGTAAGTTGATCGTGTGTGGACAAGCCATACAATATTCCGCCAGGCCGAATCCACTGCCGATGGCTGTGCGGCGCAGACAAAATCGCACCCGAGTTCGCCAACGAATGCTGAGTATTCAACTGAACAGCGCTGGAAATTTGTGCCGCGATCACGTCGTCAAAACAGTTAATTTGTGTGTCGGTTTGAAAAAATGCACAGCGCTCTGTATGACTTTCATTCTGCCCAACAGCATCAGCTTGAGCGAAATGACTCATCAGCACAATTTCAGTATCCACTAAAGCAAGTGCGCGCAGCCGCGCCAGTGCGGGTGCGACTTGATCGGCGAAAAACCCTAATCGGCGCATACCAGAATCAAGCTTTAACCAGGTTCGAATTGGCCTTGCCCCCGCAATGCCCAGGGTTCGTTCCAACATCGAAATTTGACTCTCGTGATGAATAACACAGTCCAGCCCTAGTTCCTGGATTGCCACCAAATCGGCAATTTCATCAAAGCCACTCAGCAAGACGATGCGGGCTGTGATGCCACTTGTGCGCAAGCGCACTGCATCATCAATGCTTGCAACACCAAAAGCATCGGCGGGCTGCGCGGCATCAGCGAGCGCGTGCGCAATTACCTCAAGCCCATGACCATAGCCGTCGGCTTTTACAATCGCCAAAATTCGACTTCCGGCAGCCTTTGCCTGCACTCGTGCCAAATTGTGGCGCACGGCGGCTAGATTAATTTCCGCAAGTGCGGCGCGCATAATTGGCTAGCTTCCTGCTAAGGTTTTCCGAACCATCGATAGTAACTCGGTGCTACGAAATGGTTTATGCAAAAACGCGGGCACAGGCGCATCGGGGCCTAAACGCGAGGCGACGGATTGCTCGTTATAGCCACTCATTAGCATGACGCCCAGCTTAGGATAAAAGGCTAATATCTCTGCGTAGACCTCTAGGCCATCACGCTGCGGCATGGTCAAATCGAGCAGCACTAATACGATTTCCGGCCGTGCCGCCATCAAAACCAAAGCCTCGTCACCATTTGCGGCACTAATTGTTTCAAAGCCCTGGGCATTAAGCGTTCGACAAATCAAATTTCGCAATGTCGGCTCGTCATCAACAACCAAGATCAAACCAGATTGCACTGAAAGCTCGATCCGTATTGGCGCAGCAACGATGGCTGCAGCAATGGCAGACGCGTCAGTTCTCGGCGAGGCGACAAGTGCACTTGGCAGCAAAGATTCAAGTGGGAGAAATACCGACACCGTTGTCCCCGACTCTGGGTTGCTCGAAACTTCAATCGCTCCCCGGTGCGCGCGCACAATTCCTGCGACTACAGACATCCCAAGGCCTCGGCTTTGGCCTTTTGTGGAAAAAAATGGCTCGAATAATCGCACGATCACACTTTCTGACATGCCGATACCGGAGTCGCGAACGCTTAATTTTGCCAAGTGCACGACATTAGGGTCGAGCTGCAGCTGCGTTCCCGCCGCAAGCGATGCTCGGGATATTTTTGTGGTGCCAATTTCGATGTTACCCGCCCTGCCCTCCAGCGCCTCTGATGCATTCAAAACGAGATTCAGCGCAACCTGCTGGAGCTGCGATTCTTCCGCATGTAAGACCAGTCGCTCTGGCGTTAAGTTGAGGGTGAGGTGCGCTTTCTTGCTGACCGAAACCGCGATGATCGATTCAATTTTGCGCAGCAATTCATTGAAATCCAGCGACTTTGAGTTGAGTGGCGCTTTGCCCGAATAGGCTAACAACTGCTCACTCATCCGCGACATTTGGGTCAATGACTCAGCGACGTGCTGAAGGCTTTTGTCAGCATCCGACTGATGGATCAGCAGGCGCGCTAAATCAACATGCCCGAATGCTGTGGTCAGTAAGTTGTTCAGATCATGCGCAAAGCCTGCCGCCAAATTCCCCAAGCTTTCGTCTTTTTGTGCCCGTGCTATTTGGTTTTGCAATTCTTCCCGCTCCGCTTCCAGTTTGCGTCGAGGCGTAATATCTAGCACCGTAAAAACCACCCGCGCAATTGCACCAACGACATTGCATACAGTCACGATCACAGCATACAGCCAGTGCAATTCGCCGGTGCTGTCAAGCAATCTAAAGTCTAAGCGGGCACTGCTGCCACGATCTAGAATCGACTGAATTTGCGTTTGAATCCGCGCGCGATCCTCGGGATGAACGCGCTGTGTCCAATTCAGTAAGGGCGAGCCATCGCCCTCTTCGGGAATGCCAAACCACTCTCTAAACAGCACGGTGGTGCGCGAATAGCCGCTCTCGACATCGAAGTCCATCCCGGCAATTTGCGCACTCTCCATCGAAAATTCCAGCCATTCAATGCCTTTGCGCAATTCCCGCTCCGAGCGCTCAATGTCGGTCACATCGGTCATCATTGCCAGCGTGCCGGAGAACTTTCCATGCTCGTCCTGCAGTGGTTTTGCGTTGACCCAGCAAAGCACTAGCGAGCCATCTTTGCGCCGGAAGTGATGTGAATAGGATTCGCTTAGCCCAGCAATACGCTCATGCGAGCGTTGCTGCCATTGTTTTTCCGAATCGGCAAGCTGCAATGAACTCTCGTGCTTGCCCCGCAATTCATTCGGTGCATAGCCAAAAATCTGCTCCAGTTTAGGGTTATTGAAAATAATGACGTTATTGGCATCAGCAACTAAAATGCCTTCTTCGGCGGTCTCAAGTATTTGCCCTAATTGACGCGCACTTGCGAGCGCCTCTTGTTCAGCGCCTTTCAGTTGACTGACATCACGCAAAAATACCAGCATGTGCTTAGTTTTGCCATCCGCACCAAGCTCTGGCACGTAGCGCACTAATAACCAAGGCGAATTCGGCAATTTTTGGAATTGCAGCTCGAACTCATCGCCCTGCCCGCTGGCAAAAAAACGATCTATACGTTTGCGAAACTCATGTGCTCGCTCAGGCGAAATAGGCAAGTCTTCCGGCGTGCGCCCAATAATTTGCTCAACTGGAAAGCCAATCAAGCTTGCCACCGCCGGATTCGCCGACACAAATCGTGCATCAGCATCAACACGCACAACACCGTCTGGAGAATACTCGACCAATGCACCGAACAAATTCGCCTGCGCCCTGATCTTTTCCTCAATCAATACCTGATCAGTTATCTCGCGCATTGCACCGGCACTGCGCTCGACTAAACCAGCATCGTCAAAATAGAACGCCGTCATGGATTCAATCCAACGGACACCCGCACTACTGCGCGCGCGAAACCTTACCGGACCGATAGCCTTTCCATGCAGGCCGCTGCGATGATTGGGCAGGCTCTGATGATCGTCAGGATCAATACAGGCCATGAGTATTGCGGTTGTAATCGGCTGCTCCGGGCTTAAACCGAATAGTTGGTAAAACCCATCAGAAATTTGAAAGACATCATTTTTAATGTCATGTTCAAAAAAGTGCACGCTGCCAATTTGCATGGCAACACTTAAACGCTCTAGAGATGAGCGTAGGCTTTGTTCTACAGCACGAAGCTCGGTTTGATCTCGCACAATTGAAATGACGCTTTCCAGCTCCCCTTGGTCATTTTTTTGGTAGAACGCACCAGATTCCAGATGCGCAATCCGTCCATCCGGGCGTCGATAGCGATACCGCTGTAATTTTGTTACGCCAGAATCGAATGAGTTTTGTGCAATTTGCAGCACCGAATCGCGGTCTTCATGATGCACGCGTTTGACAAATTGCTCAAATTTCTCAGGTTGCCCCGCAGCCGACAAACCTAAGGTTTCACGATAGCGATCTGAAACCTCAAACCAACCTTTTGTTCGTGACCACTCCGCAACCCCTACTTCGCCGATCTGAAGCGCTAGTTCGAGCCGATGTGGCGTTTTTGCAAGTGCTTGCGCCGGTATTTTTATTGCGTGTGGCAGCACCAGTTCGCGCTGAACTTCCAACTCAACTTTCTCGCGCTGCTCGCTCGTGACATCGCGCGCACTGACTAAAATTCGGCGAATGGATTCATCCGAATTGAATTCATAGTGGTCGTTTACCTTTACATAGCGAATGTCAGCATCAGACTGTTGCACTCGAACGACTATCGCGGGTGCGGTGCCGCCATGTTTTCGCGCCAGCTCGACACGATCACCCGCCAATGCAATATCGGGCGAAGAAACCCGCCCCAACCAACCGTTTGCGCCAACATAGCGCGCATCGTTTACGCCTAGTCCAAATAATTCGCCATAGCCAGGCGATTGCCACACCAAGCCTTCGACAAAATCAAATTCAAACGCTTCCACGCCCGAAAGCGCCAATGCAACGACCGCACCTTCGCCCATTCGGCGATTCTCACCCTCTAAAACTTTGCTTTCAGTGATGTCACGATACAAACAAAACATCCCTGAAACACCACCGTCCGTGCTGTAGGCATAAATATTGCCTTCTAGCCAAAGCTCAGCACCATTCTTACAGAGCATCAAAATTTCAAAGGGATGGCGGCGAGCCGCCCAGTCGAACAACGTCGGGCTTTGTGCGCGCAAACGCTGCGCGCACTCTGCTGTGGTAAACGCAAATGTCGAACGCCCCAGGCACTCGCTCGCCGAATAGCCTGAGCGCTCAAGCAGCGCAGGCGAAACCGCGCTAATGAGCCCGCGCTCATCAAGCTCAACAATTAGATCGTTGCGTGCGCGCAACAATGCCCGATAACGTGCTGCATCAGACTCAAGCCCGGAAACCTTCGTCTCGAGTTCCAGCAATCTAGAACGTAGTGCAAATTCTTCCATAGACAAACTCAAACTTAAACCAAAAAAACTAGGACGACTTCAAGCGAGATCGAGCGCGCTGGGTTTACTCGTCATGGGTCGCCAGCATTCAGCCGCGTCCGATACACTGTTGGATTAACAAAATCCTTCCGCGCCACTTTAAACCAATATGCATACTGTTATTGATCATAACGCAGCTTATTCGCTGTGCATCCTCTGGTTTGCGCTGCTCGCGGTTTTGTTTTTCGATGCCAAAACAAAGCCTTCGTCTGGCCTAACGCTCATTTATGCGGCTCAACTCTCGATATTGCACCTGCCGGGGGGCATGATCCTGTTAGTGCCGTGGTACGAATATTACCCGAGAGTCTGGACCTTTCTAGGCTTTCAACTGAGCAGCTTTGGGCTGATCGCGTTTGTCGTTGGCGTTTTATTTGCGCGGTTTGCATTTCCGGCTGCAAAAATTACGCCAAAACTACCAAACCCATTGGCGACTAGGCGCCTGGGCGCTTTACTTATTGCAACCGGCTTTGGCTTTACGGTTTTGATCAGTCAGGGAACTTTTTTGTTTCAGATACCTTCGATTTCCGCCCTGCTTTCTGCGATTTGGTTACTGGGCGCTCCTGGATTATGCATTTATATGCACTCATTTGTTTTGAATGGCAACAAAATACCGCCCCACGTGTATTTAATTGCGCTAGCATTTCCAGCGCTATCGATGATTCTATTGGGGTTTCTTGGGTTTGGCATCACTTACGTTATTTTTCTTATTTGCTTTAGCGCATCTAGAAAATATTTTCCAAAATTTGCTTTTGCGCTTGCTCCGGCTATCATTTATGTTGGAGTCTCTTTTTTTATTAATTATTACGCGCAACGAGGTGATATTCGTGAAGCCGTTTGGGGTGAGAAAACATTGAGTGTAAGAACCGATGCAATATCGGTTATTTTTACCGATTTCCAATGGTTTGATCCAGGTGATTTTTTTCATTTAAAAGCGCTTGATGAACGACTTAACCAAAACTGGCTGGTAGGTGCTGCCGCCAAGAGCCTTGAGTTTGGGCACACTGAATTTTTAAACGGCGAATCACTCTCCCTTGCCCTCGTCGCCTGGGTGCCGCGTGCAATCTGGATTAACAAACCCAGCGTGGCTGGCAGCGGGGGCATCGCTGCGCAACTGACAGGCCAGACTTTTGCCGAAGGTACGAGCGTTGGGGTAGGCCATATCCTTGAGCTTTATGGTAATTTTGGTGATATTTCGCTTTATATTGGCATGTTTTTGATTGGTTTTGTTTTGCGCGCAATAGATTTGCGCGCTTTTGAATACTTGGAAAAAAATGATATAGTAATGTGGGTGCGCTGGGTAATACCTGGAATTGCGTTAACGAACGTCGGTGGCCAGTTTGCTGAAGCAGTTTCAGGGGTCGCTACATTTATTATTTTAGGTTATTTACTTCAATTCTCTATTACACGTTTATCCCGTGGTTTTGACTGACCAGGGATTAAATTTAATGTTTAGCTCAATGACAGCAATTATTTTGACGCTCAATGAAGCGCCCAATATTGAGCGTGTGCTGTCAAAGCTTGGCAGCATAAGCGAGGTCTATGTCATAGATAGTGGTAGCACCGATGATACGGCGATGATTTGCGCGCGCTTTTCGAATGTCAAATTTATAGTCCATACTTTTGTCAGCCACGAAGCGCAATGGCGTTTCGCTCTTGCGCGCGTGCAAGCGGATGCCCGGGCCGCCGGGCATCAGCCTAAGGATTGGGTGCTCACTCTGGATGCGGACTACGTTTTGAGTGAATGTTTGATTAAAGAAATCCAAGCGCTAACGCCGCCTGAAACTATTTCTGGTTACGCATGTGCATTTCAATTTTGGATTGATGCTGGCCCGGTTCCGGCGTCACTTTACCCGCCGCGCACTGTGCTTTTTCGCCCGGCGCACGCGCATTATTATATGCGTGGTCATACTCAGCTACTCAAGCTAAACGGCACTCTGTCAGTCCTGAAAGGCTTGATTTATCACGATGACCGGAAGTCCTGGGCACGATTTTTATCGAACCAGCGCAAGTACGCGGTTCTAGAGGCCGCACATTTGCGTCGAGTGGCTTGGTCGGAGCTACGCATACAAGATAAAGTCCGCCTGACCGGGCTAATCGCGCCTTGGTTGGTACCGGTAGTCACCTATTTGCGCATCTGGCCTGCGGGTCGCCGGGCAATTAAATATTGCGCAATGCGCTTCACCTCGGAATTCGGCATTGCCAAGACGCTTTGGCGGATGCGATTCGCCGAGTTTATCAGGTAGCTTGTCTTAAACAGCAGTTTTTCCAACAACAGGATTGCCAGATGCGTAACATCGTCATTGGACTGAATGCATTTCACGCTGACTCTGCGGCCGCATTGGTCATTGATGGCAATTTAGTCGCCGCAGCAGAGGAAGAGCGTTTTCGCCGCATCAAACATTGGGCCGGTTTTCCTACTGAAGCGATCAAATTTTGCTTGAACGAAGCGGGCGTGACGTTGGCTGCAGTCAACGCGATTGCGATCAATACCGATCCCTCCGTTGCGCGCGGTCAACGCTTACTCTACGCGATCAAAAAACGCCCCAGTTTAAGTTTAATCGTGGAAAAGCTAAAAACGCGGCACGCGCGCATGGGCGCGCTGGATCATCTAAAGAAATCCTTTCCAGGCCAGGGTTTTACCGGGCGTCTGTTGCCGATTGAGCACCATTTGGCGCACTTGGCTAGCGCATTTGATGCTTCGCCCTTCACCCGCGCGGTCGCGGTTTCGATTGATGGCTTTGGTGATTTTGCATCGGGTGCCTATGGTGTCGGTGACGGTGCTGGGTTTAACACTAAATTGGATATAGACGGGCACGCCTATTTCCCACATTCACTGGGCATTTTTTACCAAGCGATGACCCAGTATTTGGGTTTTATGAATTATGGTGACGAATATAAAGTCATGGGTTTGGCACCTTATGGCAAGCCCATTCTGCTCGATCAAGTGCGCAAGCTGCTGGCACATAAAGCCGATGGCAGCTACGAGTTAAGTTTAGATTATTTTCGCCATCACACCGACAGTTTGAACTACCAATGGGACGATGGCGTACCGAAGTTCGAGGCACTGTACTCCGCGAAAATTATCGAACTTTTGGGCCCTGCGCGCGACCCAAGTGTGGCGCTAACGCAATCAGACAAAGATTTGGCTGCGAGCGTGCAGTTCGTTTATGAAGAAAGCCTGTTTGCCTTGCTTACTGCACTGCATGGGAAATATCAAATTGATGATTTGGCGCTTGCCGGCGGCTGTGCGCAAAATTCGGTCGCGAATGGCAAAATCACGGCGAATACGCCGTTTAAAAGAATTTATGTAGCGGCAAGCGGTGCCGACGCGGGTGGCGCGATCGGTGCCGCACTGGTCGCTGCACGTACGCTCGGGCAACCCAGAACCCAAGCACTGGCGCACGCCTATCTGGGGCCACAATTTAGCAATACGGAATGTAAATCTGCAATTGATGCATGCGCGGCGGAAATCGCGCGCGAGGGTGTGTCGGTGCGCTTAGTGTCAGATGAACAGACACTTTGCCAAGCGGTCGTCGCGCGAATTGAACTCGGACACGTCATAGGCTGGTTTCAAGGCCGAATGGAATGGGGCCCAAGGGCCTTGGGAAATCGCTCGATTCTGGCGGACCCGCGTCGCACTGACATCAAGGATATCCTCAATTCCAAAATCAAGCGCAGGGAGTCTTTCCGCCCATTTGCACCCAGTATTTTGCGCGAATACGTCAGTGAATGGTTCTCCGAGGACGCTGACGTGCCATTTATGGCGCAAGTATTGCCGATTCGCGTCGATAGGCGCTCGCTGATTCCTGCGGTAACGCATGTCGATGGCAGCGGACGTCTGCAAACCGTGCGGGAAGTGGACAACCCACGCTATTACAAGCTCATCGACACGTTTCGACTGGCGACGGGTGTGCCCATTTTGCTGAATACTTCATTTAATGAGAACGAACCTGTCGTTTGTCGCCCAGCGGAGGCGCTGGCCTGTTTTTTACGCACGAAAATGGACGTGTTAGTCCTCGGCGATTGGCTGCTTGAACGTTCAAGTCTCGCCGAACAGGCGACACGGCAAGTAAGCTCGGGCTAGGCGAAGAAATTGGTAAGCGCCCGAGCCACGCACGCGATGCGAATTTTGCATGTCGTGCCGACCTATCTGCCAGCCACTCGCTACGGTGGACCGATTTTTTCGGTGCACGGATTAGCGAGTGCCCAGGCGGCATTGGGTGCGGATGTATCCGTGCTCACCACCAGCGTCGATGGCACCCAGGATTCGCCTGTGGTGCATGGGCAGGCTTGCTTACTTGACGGCGTCAAGATTTGGTATTTCCGATCTAAGTGGTTGCGCAGGCTTTATTTTTCCTGGGCGATGCGGCAATGGCTAAAAGCAAATGTGACTACATTTGATGTCGTGCATCTGCATTCGGTGTTTTTATTTCCCACCAATATGGCGGCACGGCTTTGTATTGCAGCCGGAATCCCCTATGTGATTGCGCCGCGTGGAATGTTGGTTCCAGAGCTTATCAGTGGAAAACGATCGCTGATAAAATCCGCATGGATTCGGCTTTTTGAGCGGCGAACGCTGGCAAAAGCGGCGTGCTTTCATGCCACCTCAGCTTTGGAACTAGACGACGCGCGTCGCCTCGGCGTACCGGTCAATAATCCTTGTGTGATTGAAAACGGCGTCGCTTTGCCGGAGCAGCGTGATTGGCCCGTGCCGATGCAGGCTCCTTTTGTGCTGTATTTAGGACGTTTGTCTTGGAAAAAAAATATCGATCTGCTAATCGAAGCCTGTAGCGCACTGCCTGATGTCCATTTAGTGCTGGCAGGTGCTGCGGATCAGGATTCGATGCTTGAAGATTTGCGCGCACTGACTATTCGCTTTTCTTCGCAGGCCCGAGTTAGCTTTTTGGGTGAGCTCAAAGGTGACGAAAAATGGCCATGGATTCAACACGCACGCATCGTGACTCTGGTGTCAAAAAATGAAAATTTTGGCAATGCCGCTGCTGAAGCGCTTTGCTTCGGTACGCCCGTGGTTCTCTCCAAAGGGGTGGGCCTAGCGGCAGCGACTTCAGCGGCTGGCGCAGGCTGGATCTGCGAAGCGACTGTTGAAAGCATTCGCACCGCCGTAAAGGCGGCCTTTTGTGACCCACAAGAGGCTAAACTACGCGGCGCACGTGGGCAGGAATGGGCGAAACACACCCTGGGCTGGCAAGCTGGTGCCCGTAAAACCATGGCGATTTACCAATCCTTTGCTATATCAAAGTCGTAATCGCTAGCAAGAAACAGGAAAGTTAGGCCAAACTGCCACCCCTGCAAGCCCAGCTTGTCATGCCCATCGTCCACATGCTTAGGAACATCGAGTGATAAAAAGCAATATGTCATTGCGGCGGGTGCCGGTCGGCCTAAGTGCAATAGTTACCGTGCCGTGAAATACGCCCTGTTTGCCGCAATCTGTAGCGCAATTGCTGTATTCGCCCTGCGTGCCCTGGCGATTCGACTCAATTGGCTGGATCAACCGGATGCACGCAAGGTGCACTACCTCGCAGTTCCTGCTGTGGGAGGCTTAGCGTGGGTGTTTGCATTTACCATGGGGATGGCAGCGTCGGGGCTGCTTACGCAATTGCCGTGGCTGATGTTGGGTATCGGAATTATTTGTGTTTTAGGGGCGGTGGATGACCGTATCCCGTTGCCGTCACTGTTGCGCTTGTTAGTACAGTCACTGGCCGTAATCGTTGCTTTCTGGCACAGCGCACCACTGGCAAATTTTGGTGAGTTATTTTGGCCTGGGTATGTTGTGCACGCTGCCAGCCTAGCTTGGCCGCTGACTGTTTTTGCGAGTGTGGGTGTGATCAATGCAAGCAATATGATTGACGGCATGGACGGCCTGCTAGGCCTCATCTTGCTGTTTGTATTGTGCCTATTGCTGATTTTATTTCACCACGCAGGGCAATCCAACATCGCGCTCCTATGCGGACTTGCAGTCGCCGCACTAATCCCCTTCTTATGCTTGAACGTCCGAACACCGTGGCTTACACAAGCCAGAGTTTTCTTTGGCGACTCGGGCAGTATGTCCGCTGGGCTTTTGATCGCTTGGTTGTTGGTCAATGCTTCGCAAGCGCCACTTCGTACTTTCGAAGCTGTTAGCGCCTTGTTTTGGCTCGCGGTACCGCTCGTGGATACCGTTTCACTCATGTTACGGCGCGTGCAAAACGGCAATTCCCCATTTAAGCCTGATCAACAGCATTTGCATCACTTGCTCCAGCGGGTCGGCTTTTCAGTATCGCAAACGCTAGGATTAATTTTATTTTTGCTGCTCTTGTTGCAATCCATAGGCGCATTATTTCATTTGTTCGATGTCCCGGCTGCACTCCAGCTTCTAACATTTTTAGTGGCCGCGATTTGTTATCACCTATGGGTGTTGAACGCCATCAAACGCGAGCGATGGTTGGGTCGCAAACTTAACGCATTGCTCGCGCCTAGCCTTGACCACACATGAGTGCCTCGGAAAACCCCCTTGATCGCAAGCATGGGATTAGGAGGCGTCGACGCTCCGGAATAAACATAGGTAAACCAGAGCCTCGGCCATCTTTAAAAGATATTTTTAATCGCGAACGGCGCGAGGAAATCGCCTTTTATGGTTTGCTCAGCAGCCTGATTTTGATGCCTTTTTTTTATGGCGGCAATCGCGATTGGGTTTGGGGTAGTTTTCTGGCTTTGACGTGCGCAGTAAGCGCGTTAACGATTTGGAGCGTTCCGATCGCCGAACGACTCGCCTCGGTGGGTATCCACCGGCGCAGGCCCTGGTTGGCCGTGCTTTTGCTTTTGTGGTTGCTATTGCAGCTGATGCATTGCGTGAGCTGGAATGGTGCCAGCGTTAGCAGTGATCGCGCGGCCAGTATTCGAGCGTTGCTGAAAACTAGCCTATACCTGCAGCTCATCTTTCAAACGCTGCTCTTGGCGCAAACACACCGGCGGCTAAAACGTTTGTTTAATTTCCTATTCGTTGCGGCAGTATTGCACGGCGTTTTTGCCAGTATCGCGAAACTGTGGGGCGTACGATTTGTTGCAGAATTTTTCGTCTTTGGCATGGGCGGCGGCAGCGCATTCCTCAACGAAAACAGCTTTGCTGGCTATTTAGAACTACATTTAGCCATTGGTGCCGGGCTGTTGGTGGCAGGACTGCGCTTTCATGGTGCAGGAACCCAGACGTGGCGACAAATCGCTCGTGATTGGGTTTCACTACTATTAGCGCGCAAAACCCAAGTGCGTATTTGTATGGTGCTTTTGGTTATTGCACTGGTGTTGACAGGCTCACGCATGGGTAACGTCGCCTTTTTTGTAGCACTTTTGGGCACCGGCACGCTGGCTTATTTCTTTATGTTGATGCGCCCGCCGGCGCTTGGAGCATTGTTAATATCCCTCGTTTTAATTGACTTAGTTGTTGTGGGCAGTTGGTTTGGCGCGGATCAAATAGCTGCGCGACTGGCATCCACTCGAATTGAACTTGGCAACGAACAAGGGCCGCTGCAGGCGGAAGTTTCAGAGTTAACAGCCGCGAACAACCCGTCGCCTACCCCATCCGCTAGGCCGTTTGAACTGGATCGAGAACGGCCCGGACTAACTCGCGTCGCGATCAAACTATTTGCCCAAGCGCCACTGTTCGGACATGGCGCCGGAAGTTTTCGGACGATTTTCCCACCCATGCGCAGCGCCGATTTATCGCATAAATTTTATGATCATGCGCACAATGATCACGCTCAAATCCTTGCTGAGTATGGTTTGCTCGGTGCAAGCATTGTTTTGGCGCTCTTGATCCTGGTACTTAGTTGCGCGTTTACCGCCCTTCGTCAACGCTCCGACAAGCTGAGCGTGGGTGCCGCGTTCACTGGGTTGTTTGGAATGAGCGCCCTGCTTTTGCACGGTATCGCCGACTTTAATTTTCAAATACCCGGCAATGCAGCCATTTTTAGCGTGTTGCTTAGCATTTGTTGGATTAGCCGTTACGGCTTGCGCGATTCTAGAAAGGAAGGGGTAGCATCAAGAACTACCGAGGCCTAAAATTTATGACTTACACTGGCTGCAGCTTGTAAAATGCTTGATCTAATGACTAAAAACCACCCTCTACTTAAATTTCTATTCATCCTAGCAATAAGCACTCATGCTCGAGCAGAGCTTGTGTGCGAACTTGGCAAACCGGACTTCACAAATGCGGATAAGCCAGTAGGAGAAATTTCTAGCGTAGCGGCTGCACTTAAAGCATCGGCAAAAGGGAAAGATAGTGCCGCTGAGACTGCGCGTCAGCAGCGCCTGGAATTGGCCTATACGGCTATTGAAAGTGCTTTAAAATGCGAAGCCGTCAATGAAATCCCCAAAGCGTCCGCCTACTGGCGACTCGTCAAGCAAGACCTAGGCGACACCGCTTGGCGCATGAGTCAAGAAGTTAAGTCTGGTAATGCACGGGCACGCTGGCTATCACAAGAGCTCGCAGAGCACGGGAAACCAGCGCCTTGGCCCGAAGCTGCGTGTGATGCGCTGGGCACGGTTAACGCCGCTGAGTCACCCAGCGCGCTCTATCGCCACGCTTTGTGTGCCGCCAAAGCTAGCCCGAAAGCGGCGTTAGAGTTCATGAAAAATGCGGCAATCGGCGGCCACCCGGCAGCGTTGGAAGCTTATGGAAGATTGTGTGCTGAGCAGGGCACCCAAGGCCGCGCGTGTGCGGTGGAGATGCTTTGCCGTGCTGCGGACGCAGGGCGAAAATCGGCAGCCGGGTTAGCCGCCTACGTTTTGACCAGCGAGACGCCAACGCCCGCATTAGCGGTGAAAGCGGCGGCGCTGTATGAAATGGCCTATTCAGCGGGAGACGCCGCAAGCGCAAACAATCTTGGGGAAGTCTATGAACGCGGTTGGATTGGCCGCCCTAACTTTGCGCAGGCACAAAATTGGTATCGGCTCGCCAGCGAAGCAGGCGTGATCCAAGCAAATCTCAATTTGGCACGTTTGCTCTGGCGCACAGAGGCTAGCCAAGCAGAAGCTCGTAGCCTAATCGATAGCGCACGCCCGACAATGCCAACTGAAGCGCAACAACTTTTACTGCAATTAGAAGGGTCTAAGGACTAGAGTTAATCTACAAGCTTAAGTTACAGTAACAGGTAATATACGCGCTGCGTCACAGTTTGGCTGGGACACGGCATTTACACGATGGGGCATCGGAATAGTTATGGCTAAAACAGCACTAGCACTTGCAGTATCACTTGCTGCCGCAGGCTTCGCGCAGGCTCAAGAGGGCACGGGCGTTCAAGCGGGCCCGTTTCGAGTCAAACCAACGATTGGATTGACGTTTGGCACTGATTCAAATGTTGGGCAATCAAATTCAGCGGAAGCCAGCAGTTTTTACACGCTAATTTCCCCAGGGGTTCGCTTTGATGCCGGAAATGAAGCGCGAAGTTTTTCGCTCAGCTATGAGTTGGAATCGGGACGTTACAAAGATTCGAGCAACGATGACTACACCGATCATCTGCTCAACGCGGGCGTGGTCTTGTCGCCTAGCGTGCGTACCAAGATTGATCTAGGTGCCTCATTAGAGCGTGGCCATGACCGGCGCGGCACCAATTCGCTCCAGGGCCTGCAAAACGCCCTTAGCAACGATGTTGATCGCTGGGAGCGCAGGGGCCTCGATGTCGGTTTTGACTATGGCGCGCCGGGTGCACGTGGTGCTTTGGGGCTCGGCGCAGGCGTCTCCAACATAAATTACAAGAACAACGAGTCGTATTCGTTTAGAAGTGATCGCGACCTTCGTTATGTTGATGGACGCTTTGGCTGGCGCATTGCGCCTAAAACTCAGGCGTATTTTTCTGCTAGTAATTCCAAAATCAGCTACGACGCTCAGCGTACACGCGCGCTGCTAAGCAATTACTTCCTCGACAGCACGGTTCGGACTTATCTGGTGGGCTTGGAGTTTGACGCAACGGCGAAAACGTCTGGACACATAGGATTTGGGCGTACCCAGCGAAGTTTTGATGATAGTCGGCTACCAGGCTATTCAGGCGTTGCTTGGGATGTTGGCCTACAGTTCAAGCCGCGCTCGTATTCGGTAATCGATTTCAGCGCAAGTCGGGGCACTCAAGAGTCCGTTGATTTTATAAGTGGCGTTACGGGCATTGCATCCGGAACTGACTATTTGATAGCGCGCGATATAACACTTTCCTGGACGCATGGATGGTCGGATCGTTTCCATACGGGCATTGATGTGGGTCGATCAACCGCTGAGTATGTCGCGAATGATAGATCCTTGCGGGACGACGCTACTAATTTTTGGGGCTTGTCTGCTGACTATAAATTACGCGATTGGTTGAGCTTAGGCGCTGGCTATAAATCCTACCGTCGCGAAGCTGGCGTTGTCGCGGGAACCGCCGCTACGAACGAGCTTTATGATTTTGACCGTGATGAGTTTAGCGTTAGCTTTGAAGCGTCACTCTAGCCGGGCAATTAGCACTGAATTTTAAATGCGGGCCCCAACGTTAAAGGGCATCGTTCTGCGATGCCCTTTTTTCCTTTTTGCGGTCAAAACACAGGGAATAGCGATAAATGAACAAGGTAAAGTTAGTGCGACGTTGAGCCATGCTCAGCCTCAGTTCAGTGCTTTGAACCTAGTTTGAGACACTCGCGCAGAAGTCAAAATCGAGCCCTTAAAATGCCCGTAGTTGACGCGCGCAATCATTCTCACAATCGTTATTTCTCGGGCAGATTTTATCGTTATGCAATTGCAGTGTCGAAGGCCCGCAATAATCACCCCGCGAAATAGACTCAAATTGTTTCTGGGACTAAACCGCGTTCGCGCTTTCAGAACCCTAATTTTTGGGGCGCTGACGCTTATGATTGCCAATGTTTTTTGGGCATCTACTGTGCACGCGGCGAAAGCGCCAAGCACTTCTGGCACTTCCGGCATAACCAACGCACCAAGCGCGCTTACAGCTCCGCAAAAAAATGTGATTTTTGACTATGCGCTGGCGCCAGGCGACCTAATTTCGGTAGAAATTTTTGGTGAGCCAGACCTTTCCAAGGACTACACGGTCGGGGAATCAGGAAAAATTGCCTTTCCGTTGGTCGGTGAGGTAAACGTGCTCAGCTTAAAAACCAAGCAGGTAGAACGGCTGTTACGGATAAAATTAAAGTCAGGTTTTCTCGTGAATCCACGCGTGACCGTGACCATTCGCACCTACCGGTCAGTCTATATCAATGGGCAAGTGGCAAACCCCAATGGCTATCCCTACGTTCCTGGCATGACCGTTCGCAAGCTGATTTCCATTGCGGGCGGCTTTACTGAGCGCGCATCAAAAAGCCGAATCTATGTTATCAGCGAAGTCGCAGGTGCTAGTACTAGCCCGCGTAAAGTCAAACTTGATGCCGAAGTGCGTCCAGGTGACATCATCAGTGTCGAAGAGAGTTTTTTCTAGAATATGACGCCTCAAAATGCGCAAACCAAAATAGCCACAGAGCTTTTGGAAAACCCGAAAAACGCTCAGCGTGATTCGCTACACGAATACCTGCGCATTGTGGGGCGGCATCGTTACAGCATCCTCGCAATTACCTTACTTTTTGGTGTCTTAGGGGCGTTAAGCGCGGCGCTAGAGGTGCCAATTTTTCGCGCCACATCGACGCTCCTGATTGACCGAGAGAACATACGATTTACCCAGAGCCAAGAAACCTTCGGACAAGGGCAGCAAGGTTATGAGTATTTGCAAACCCAATATGAGATTTTAAAGACCAGGCCGCTGGCTGAGAAGGTCGTCGAAAAGATCGGCGTCGACCGCGTCTTAGCGAGCCTAAACCGCAAAAGCAAACTTTCGCTTGCTAGCATACTTCCCTGGGCTGCAACGAATCAGTCTGCCCCGACTGATCCTGCAGTCCGAAAAAATATGGCGGTATCGATTGTTCAAGGTTCGGTGCGCGTAGATCCGGTGCGAAATTCGCAATTAGTTAAGCTCAGCTTTGACGTAGCTGATCCTGAGCTAGCCGCGATACTAGCAAACCAACTGGGTGACTCATTCATTGAAAACACACTTGACGCCCGCTTACAAATGATCAACAAGGCGAATACTTGGCTGGAAGTAAAAAGTACCGACTTAAAGAAGAATGTCGATGAGGCAGAAGCCCGCGTGCTTGCGTATCTGGTCGCGAACAACATCTCTGTAGACGGCGAAGACCGCATGGGTGAGCAGAATGTGCAAATGCTGATGCCACGCGTTGCTGAAGCGCGCGCAGAACGATTGAGTCGAGAAAGTATTTATCAGCAGATAATCAGCGCGCGTAAATCGAACCAGCTCAAAAATGTGTTTGCGCTGGTAAACAGCGAAGGTGTCACTCTTGCGCGCGCTGCTTTTGCCAAGGCACAGCAAAATGTGTCAGATCTTTCAGGCCGGTATGGCTCGGCGCACCCAAAAATGCGCGCAGCAGAAAGCGAACAAGCGTTGGCGCTAACGAATTTCAACGCCGCTCTGTCGGGTGCGGCTGACGCTGAAGTTCGTGAATACGAAAACGCGCGCAACATCGAACAGCAAATGCAATCGCAATTAAGTAGTGCGCAAGCAAGCGTGCAGGGCGGCAACCGGAAATCTATCGAGCTGAGCCGTTTGCAGCGCGAGTTTGATGCCAACAAGCTGATTTATCAGAAGTTCCAAAACCAGCAAAAAGAGACCGATCAGCTAACCGACTTTCGCACCACCAATGCGCGTGTCGTTGAGCAAGCCACCCCTTCCAGCACACCGATCTCGCCTAATACCAAACGCAGCATGGTGGCTGCGGCATTATTAGGATTATTGCTCAGCGTGCTGTTGGCATTTGTGCTGGAACACTTGGACAGCACGATTAAAACCGCTGAAGACGTGGAAAAGCACTTACAGTTGCCAGTGCTGGGCTTGGTGCCGCAGCTAAAGCTCGCGAAAGATGCCAATGCGATGCTGTATTTTTTGAATCACTCAAAGACTGCGTTTAGTGAATCAATTCGCACGATTCGCACTGGTATTTTGCTATCCACACTAGATAAGCAACACCGCCGCATTCTGGTGACTTCGTCCGTGCCCGGCGAGGGAAAAACCACGTTGTCGCTCAATTTGGCACAAGCAATGAGCCAAATGAGCAAGGTATTGTTGATCGACGCCGACCTGCGCCGCCCCACAGTTGCACGTGCATTTGGCGATGGCAAACCACAATTCGGCCTTTCACAGTTCATATCTGGGGAAGCAAAGATATCGGAGTGCGTGCACCAGTTAGAAGGCAGCAACACCTACATTATGACCGCAGGCATCATTCCGCCCAATCCACTCGAACTGCTTTCATCGCAGAAGTTTTCTGATGCGCTCGACAATTTGGGGAAAGTGTTTGAATACGTTGTGATCGACTGCGCACCCGCGCTAGCGGTGAGCGATGCATTGGTGCTTTCCAGACTAGTTGACGGCGTGATTTACGTCATCCGCTCAGATCAAACGCCTTATCAAGCAGCACAATCAGGCGTGAAGCGGCTGCGCAGAGTCGATGCGCCACTGTTAGGTGTGGTAATCAACCGCGTCGGCGAGCACTCGCATGGCTATGGTTACGGCCGCTATTCGTATTACGCAGACGGCTATCAGCCGCATTATGGTTATTATGGTGAACACGCCAAGAAAGCGGGCAAATAAGACGCAAGATCAGCGCAGATGCCGCGCGTCCTAAAATACCTAGTCAGCGTGGCGCTTGCTATGCTGGCAAGTATTGGTCTTTACGTGGCGTGGCTAAGTGTCGCGACGTCGCGTCTTGAAAATTTACTGTACACGCAAGCGAACAGCGAAAGCGTGGAGCCAAGCTGGAGCGATGCGCGATCGCAAGCAAGTGCGCTTGCACATGCTGCGAGTTGGGACGGCGCTACGCTCGAGTTGGCAGGTCGTGTCTATTTATTGGATGCGGAACTTGCCGGCACGCCGAAAGAAAATATCCAAGCCTTGCGTAAAGCGCAGGGCTATCTGGAAAGTGCTGCCAAACTTCGCCCGAGTTGGCCTTACACTCGGCTAAACTTAGCGCGGGTTGCATTTGCACTTGATGCGCATGGGCCATGGCAAGCGCAGCTTAGGCAGGCATTAGCACTCAATTTGCGCGGAACTTTTCTACAAATCGATCTATTAAAGTTTAGACGCCAGCTGGGTTTGCGCCTAAACGGCGAGCTTGCACGTGCTGTCGAGCAAAGTTTTATTCAAGCTCTAAACGATGCCCCCGATGAAATGGTGCGTGCCGCTGTCGATCTAGGCCGCAAAGAATGGGCATGTGCGAGGCCGATTAACCGCGACATAAAAGCACTTTGCGCAGCGACACGTTAACTTTGCAAGCGGGGGCAAACCTAAGCAATACCCGAAAATAACTTTCCTGATGACTCGTTTGCCAAGGCAAACAAATCGCCCACCTGCTTCAAATCGACATTGCCGCCGCTAATAATCGCACCCACGCGCTTGCCTTTAAGCTCAATTTTGTTATGCAAAATCGCGGCAACGGCAAGCGCACCGGTAGGTTCAACCACGATCTTTAGACGTTCCCACAAAAAAAACATCGTCTGCAGTAGTTCTTGATCGCTCACGCAAACGATATCGTCGACGTGCTTTTGAATCAGCGCAAAGGTACGTTCGCAAAGCGGCGTACGTGCGCCATCGGCGATGGTGTCAGGGTTATTAAACTGGATCAATTTACCGGCGCGCAAACTTAGCATGCCATCATTCCCAGCTTGCGGCTCGACGCCAATGACTGCGCAGTTTGGGAAAAGCGCATTGGCGGCAAGCGCGCAACCGGACAGCAAGCCGCCGCCGCCCAAACATACCAACAACACATCCAAAGGCCCGGCGTCTTCAAGCAACTCTAAGCCCACAGTTCCCTGCCCGGCGATCACGTGTTCATGATCAAAGGGCGGGATAAAGCTGTAGCCGTGTGTGGTCAGTAACTCTGCCGAAATCGCCTCGCGCGTGGTTTCCATGCGGTCATAAAGCACAATATTGCCGCCATAACCACGCGTTGCCGCCAGTTTTACTGCGGGCGCATCTTGTGGCATCACAATGGTGGTGTTGACGCCTAATAGTCGACCGGAAAGCGCAATGGCCTGCGCGTGATTACCGGAAGAATGCGTCAGCACGCCGCGCTGCTTTTGCGCATCGGTCAAGCGCGCCATGGCGTTGTAAGCACCGCGAAACTTAAATGCCCCCATGCGCTGAAAATTTTCGCATTTTAGGTGGACTTTCGCCTGCACAGCTTGATCGAGCGTATCGGAACGCAGCACCGGCGTGCGATGCGCAATGCCAGCGAGCAGTGCCGCTGCACTTTGTACATCCGCAAAGCACGGCATTACAGGGGCAGTCTGTTCGGAAATCGTGTTCACCGAGCTAAACCCGCCGCCAACGTGCACCGGCGGCGGTATCTTCGATCACCACGCCAGCATCGGCAAATTCTTTGCGAATTTCGTCACTGCGAGCATAGTTTTTTGCCGCCCGAGCCGCTTCACGTTCGGCGATTAAGGCATCAAATCGTGCCGCATCGCTATCGGACTGCTGCGCGCCCTGAAACCAAACTTGCGGCTCGCTTTGCAATAGCCCCAACAATGCACCGGCCGCCAACAGGCGCGCCTTGGCCAGCGCTTTTGCCTGCGCGCCTTCGGCTTTCTGCGCCTCTTTCGCCAGCGCATTCAGTTCCGCCAACGCCATCGGCGTATTGAGATCATCGCAAAGCGCCGCCATCACGCTGTCCACACCAGCCTCGCTTGCCGCGGTCACGTCACTGCATGCGTCTAAAGCTGCGTAAACGCGATCAAGCGTGGTTTTCGCCTGCTGCATCGCCACATCGGAAAAATCCAGCGGCTGACGGTAGTGGCCGCTCAACAACCAATAGCGCAGGGCCTCGGGCCGGTATTTCGTGCACAAGTCGCTGATTAGATGGATGTTGCCCAAGGATTTACTCATCTTTGCGCCATCAACCGTCAGCATGCCGTTGTGCAGCCAATAATTTGCGAAAATCTTGCCGCCGTGCGCGCAGGTGCTTTGCGCCACCTCGTTTTCATGATGCGGAAACAGCAGATCATTGCCACCGGCATGTATGTCGATGGTTTCGCCTAAATGCGCTTTCGCCATCGCCGAGCATTCAATATGCCAACCCGGGCGGCCCCTACCCCACGGGCTTTCCCAACCTGGCAGCTCCGGCGTAGAAGGCTTCCAAAGCACGAAATCGGCGGCATTTTTCTTGTACGGTGCCACTTCCACGCGCGCGCCAGCAATCATTTCTTTCAGGCTGCGTCGACTCAACTTGCCATAGTCCGGATAGCTCATCACGTTAAACAACACGTGCCCAGCACCCTCGTAAGCATGCCCGCTGGCAATCAAGTTTTCGCACATTTCAATGATTTCAGCAATATGCGCGGTCGCTTTCGGCTGCACATCCGGGAAATCGGCGCCAACGGCACTGGTATCGGCCAAATAAGCTTGGGTGAAACGCTCGGTGATGACCGAAATCGGCACGCCTTGCTCGATGGCCGCTTGATTTATTTTGTCGTCGACATCGGTAATGTTGCGCGCGTAAATCACCTGCGGGTAAAGCCGTTTCAACACGCGCGCCAGTAAGCCAAATAGCACCGGCGGCCGAGCATTGCCAATATGGGCAAAGCTATAAACCGTAGGGCCGCAGCAATACATCGTTACGCGCGCTGGGTCTAGGGGGGTGAACCGCTCCGTCGTGCGGGTGCGGGTGTTGTAAAGGCGTAGGCTAGACATTGCGTAAAGTGCGAATCTTGGTGTGCCAGTCTAGCTGAGATTGTGGCTGCATCTAGTGGTGAATACGGGCTGAGCTTTGCCGCTGCCCTTCGGCTAAAAACACCGCGACCGATTGCGCCACGTTTAAGCTTTCTACTTTGCCGCTGCCAGGGATGGCGGCGCGCATTTCACAATGCGCAAGTAAAGCATCGCTCACGCCTGCGCCCTCAGCACCAAACACAATCACGCAGCGTGGCGGCAGTTTTTGTTGCCACAGCGACTTCGCTTGCCGCGTATGTGCGGCGACAAAGCTGAAACCAGCGGCTTTGATTACGGCAAAATCAGCGGCGCTTTGTAAATGCAGCAAGGGTTGCGCTTCCGCGCCGCCTTCCGCAACCCGATACGTGGCACCACTCAAATCGGTTTGCGTGCCGGGGCTCATCAACACCGCATCGCTGTCAAAATGCGCGGCGTTGCGCAAAATCGCGCCTAAATTGTGTGGGTTGGCGACGCCGTCTAACAGCAAAAGCCTTACGAACGCTTTGCCCTTGAGTGATTCCAGCAGCGGTACCAACTGGGGTTTGGGCGCGCGCACAATATCGGCGACGACGCCTTCGTGATGCTCAGTTGCAGCTAGGCGGCTCAAATCGTCAAGTTCAACTTCGCGATAGCCAATTTTATTTGCCGCGCACCAGCGCAGCAGATCGCCTAGCTGATTTTGGGCGCTGCGGTGATAGTAAACCTTGCGAATGGCTTCAATCCGCTGCCGTGCCAGGCCCAAAACCGCGTGCTTGCCATAGATACGTAGCTCTTTCGTGCGATTTTCGTCGGAATTTACTGCCGCGTCATACTCCGTGCCCTCCTCCTTGCTGGGCTGCGCCGCGCTAACGGCAAGGCGTGCTGCGGGGCGCTCATTAATATTTCGCGCAAAAGGTCGCTCATTGTTGCTTCGGCCATAAGGCCGAATAGGCCGATCACTACGATTGACCGATGTGCGTGGCGGCGCGTCACCGCGCTCTGCACGGGCTTCGCGATCATCCGGCCTACGCTCAGGGCGATTGAGATGTGCTTTCGGTGTGCCCCAGGGGCTTTGTCCTGACCCAGAAACGTTTGCCGGGCTCTGGTCAGCCGTCATTTCTGCGCGCGAAATTGACTTCGGTGCGCGTTCGTTGCGCAGTTCGCGAAAGGCAGGACGCTCGGTCTTGCCTGGCCCTGTTCGGTCTTTGGCTTTATTAAAGGGCCGATCTGAATAGTTGCTCATAGGTTGAAATTAACGTGTCAGCTTGTCGATTCGTCGATCATACGCCGCCGCCCGCGCTTAGCGGCTTCCCTTAATGGGTTTGGGGCGAACAATTTCGTATCCTTAACACTCACAAAGAGCTAGTTTATTTCCCAACCCCCCGCCAGACCGACACTTCGGCTGCCAAATCCTGCACTTTGGTGGCAACGACGGCCCAAACCGTATCGCCATCCGAAGGCGCGCAAGCAAAATTTGCTGCTGGCACTGCCAGCGGTTTTGTTCATGCTGATTGTTCAGGGGCTTGCGCTCAACCAACTATTTAGCCCGTTTTATCTTTGGCCGCCTAAAATCACTTTGCCTGAAGATTTGTTAGAGCCAGATGAGCCGCTTGAGTATGAAGTCAATTTAGATCCTGGTCCGATGGGGCCAACGCCTGCGCCCGTGGAAAGTGCAGCGAAGCCGGAAGAAAGCCAGCCCGCGCCAATAGCACAAACGCAGAGCGCGCCTAGTTTAAATTCAGCGCCAGCGGTTGAGTCAGTCGATGCACCGCCGCCACCCAGCCCGGCACAAATGGCGGCGGCAGTGCTCAGCATCAGCCGATCAACACCCGCGCCGCAGCCACTCTTGGCTTTAGAAGCGACGCCTGCGCCCAGCGCGCCTGATATTGTCCTGGTACCCAGCGCCGATGTCGCGGCGCTGAGCACGACCGAAGCGCCTGCAGAAGAACGCGGCGCAGCCAATGGTGCACCGGCGAATTCGGACGCCACTTCAACGCCCGTGCGTCCGCTGGCACTCGAGGCAAACGCAGCACCTGATCGTATCGCGGCAGCGCCGATTTCAATTCTGCCCGGCGTGCAAGCGCCTGTGCTGGAGCCGGTTATCGCCGCGAGCCCGGTCGCAACCGCTGCGCGCGCCATTGATCGCGTGCCTGTAGATTTGACGGTTGCGGCCGATCAGCCAGTGATCAACGAAGTTTCTACGCCCGCGCCAGCCGTTGATGTAGCACAGCCTATGCGCGTTAAGCCCGAGCTACCAAAGCCCGACTTGCGCGTGCAGCAAACCAAGCCCAGTGTCGCTAAACCTGTTGTGCCTGTGGCGGCGGCTCAGCCCGTGCTGAGCCGTACAGACGAGGCGAGTTCAAGCCCAAGTAACGCGCCTAGGCCGGATCTGCGCGTTGACGAAGTGGCACCCAATATCGCAAAGCCCAGTGCCGCTGCCACCGCGGTGGCGCGCCCGGTGCTTACTGCAAATGCCCCGTCTAAGTTAGGCACGTCGGAATCGATACGCCTAGAAGTTGCACGCGGCGACATTGCTCGACCGACGATGGTAGTGCAGGGGCCAATCGTAGCGAGCGATGCGCAGGCATCAGACAATTCTCAGGCGCAATCCACACCGGCAGATCGTTCTGCCGCTGCGCCCGGCACAAGTGCGTCATCGACTGCACCCAGCGCGGTAAGTCAGCCCGGCCAAAGCAATGCTGCCAATGAGCTGCCCTCAGACCCTTTCGCCCGCGCTGGCAGTGGCAAAGGCCCGCGCGACTTACTCGGGCAAGGTTTGGATGCAGCAGCAGCCCAGGTGGGCGAGAACGCAGGCGATTCCTATGAACGCGGCAATGCCTTTCGCCGCTACAGCGATCCGTTTGCCGACGATGCGCCGAACCCACTGGCCGGTTTGCGCCTACGTGAGCCGCAGCTGTTCAACGACGTGCTGAAGTTTTTGGTGAAGTCTTTTGGCGCTGTCGCTAACGACGGGCCGGGCCATAGCTTTAGTGGCCCCAATGGCGGCGTGTTGATGGAGCAGTGGATTCGACTGCACCACAGCGATTTGCAGCGCGAATGCCGAGTTCAACAAGAAACCATCGATGAGCACGTACGGCGCTTGCTTTGCGGCGAGCTCTAGCGCGAACCTTAAAACAGTAGGCGAAAAAAAAGGCAGCGTCCTGCTGCCTTTAAAGTGTCCATTTGCAAATTGCTCGACTACTACTGCATTCCGAGCGCAAATTTTAGACGCTGCTGCTATTGTTCTTCGGCTAGGTACCGGTCGCTGTTGATGGCGAGTGAAAACAATAACTTACAACACATACTTAAAGCAAGTGCTGAGATAAATTCAAACGATTTTTTGACAATCTAAGCCAGTTTTGACAGTTACAGAATAGGAAATTCGCACGATGGCAAGAGTTTTCGGTGTTTTTGGTGCCTTGATGGGCCTGATCTGGGTGATCTTAGGTGCGCTGGGCGCGCATTTATTCACGCTGGTGCCAAGCGCACAGCAGCGTTTCGATTTGGCACTGCGCATGTTGATCGTGCACGCGCTGGTGTTGATTGTTTTAGGCACGCAACAAAGCGTGAAACATTTACCGATTCGCATGCTCGCCGGATTTACTTTCACGGGCGGGTCGGTTTTGTTTTGTACTAGTCTGCTGGCGTTGGCGTTAGGCGCGCCGCCATTTTTATCGAAATTGGCACCGCTGGGCGGCATTTTATTGATGCTCGGCTGGGGCTTATGGGCTTTGAGTTTGCTGAGGCGCACCAGACCAAGCTAACGCTTGAGCAAATCGTGATTGACGCGACTAACGCGGCGCTCAGTTTATTCGAGGCCAAATATGCGCGCTCTGGGCATGCGCTTTGGCGGGTGCTGGGCAAGCCAAGCTACGGCGAAAACAGCGATTAGTGATCAACGAGCCACGCTCGGAGAACATGGCTCGAAGCGTTCTCTTGGTTCGTTCGAAAAGCGGCCGCGCGTTGTTAATAATTGCTAAATGTGAATTACTGTGCAAGGATTCTTATGGTCTGGACGCGCAGCGACTGACGGCAATAAAAACCATTTTAGGATCAACACCATCTGGTCAACATTATCTCTCTTCGGGAGTACATCGTATGAAGCGGTTGAATCACAAATTTTCATTTAGTCCATTGGCGACTGGGATAAAGTGGGCCTTGAGCGGCGTCAGCCTGCTAGCCATCAGTGCCAGCGTGCTCGCTCAGGCGCCGCCTACGCCAACAACCGAGGAGACAACATTGGACTCAATCTCGGTGTTGGGTACGCGCAGCAAGGCGCGTTCCGCCACCGACTCTGCGGTGCCGATCGACATTATCGATGCGGAGGAGCTGCGCAACCAGGGCGCAACCGATGTGCTCGATCAGTTACGCGTGCTGGTGCCCTCTTTTAACGTCAGCACCATTCCCATCGACGATGCTGCGACACTGGTGCGCCCAGCCAATCTGCGCGGCCTGCCGCCGGACAACACCCTGATCCTGGTCAATGGCAAGCGTCGGCATCGCTCTGCGGTCATCACGTTCCTAGGCCATGGCCTCTCAGACGGCTCTCAAGGTGTGGATTTGTCCGTGTTCCCGTCGATGGCGCTGGAGCAGGTGGAAGTGCTGCGCGATGGCGCGGCAGCGCAATACGGTTCTGACGCGATCGCTGGCGTAATCAATTTCGGCCTCAAGCGCTTGGACGAAGGTGGTCAAGTCGAAGCTTTCGGCGGCCAGCAATACGAAGGCGACGGCTTCAATCAGCAATACGGCGGGCAGATCGGGTTTCCACTCGGCGCGGACGGTTTCGCCACGTTCACCGCTGAGTACCGTCAGGCCGATGCGACCTCGCGCAGCGTACAGCGGGACGATGCCGCAGAGGCTGCCGCTGCAGGCTACCCTAACGTGCCGAACCCGGCGCAAATATGGGGCTCACCTGAGATTAAGGAGGATACGAAGATCGTCGTCAACATGGGCCTTTCCGGCGAGAACATTGAATTTTACATGTTCGGCAACTTGGCTGACCGCGAAACGGATGGTGGGTTCTATTACCGCAACCCAACCAGCCGTGGTGGCGTGTACTCAAACGACGGCGGACAGACGCTATTGGTGGGTTCGCCCAGCAATCGTGTCGGCGGCTGCCCGACGATCGCGCTACGCAATGCTGCTGGCAACCTAATTCCCTACACAACCGTCGCTGCGCAAGTAACCGCGCTACCGGGGGATTGCTTTTCCTTTCTTGAAGTATTCACCGGCGGTTTCACGCCGCGTTTCGGTGGCAAAATGCGCGATACCGGGCTGACCGGCGGGCTCAAGGGCACGTGGGCCGGCGATTGGTACTGGGACTTGAGCGCCTCCTTCGGGCGCAACGAGATCGATTTTTTCATGTACAACACGGTCAATGCGTCGCTCGGGCCGAACCAGCCTAGCGGCTTCCTATTTAGGCCAGGAGGCAATCAGCAGACCGAACAAAACCTCAATTTCGATATCAGCAAGAGCTTCGATGGCTTTAACCTCGCGGCAGGCACCGAGTTTCGCCGGGAGAAGTTCGAGATCAGCGCGGGGGACATCGGCTCGACCGCCATTGGGCCGCTGACGAGCCAAGGTTTCAGCATTGGTTCCAACGGTTTTCCGGGCTTCAATGCGGTGACAGCCGGTACGAGCGAGCGTGACAACTGGGCGGCCTACGTCGATATCGAGTCGCAACTGACCGATCAATTCCTGCTAGCGGGCGCGGTTCGCTTTGAAGACTACGACGACTTCGGCAGCACCACCAATTGGAAGCTCACCAGCCGCTACGACTTCAATGAAAACTTCGCCGCGCGCGGTGCAATCAGTACTGGCTTTCGCGCGCCAACGCCTGGCCAGTCGAACGTCACCCAGGTGACCACGGCCTTCATCGACGGTCAATTGCGCGACACCGCCACACTGCGACCTACCGACCCGATCGCCGCCTTCTACGGTGCCCAGCCGTTGACGCCAGAGGACTCGAACAATGTCTCGCTCGGCTTAGTCTGGTCTAAGGACAATTGGCAGCTCACCGCCGATTGGTACCAAATCGAGGTGGAGGATCGCATCGCACGCAGTACCGACTTCACCCTGACTGCTGCCGACCGCGCCGCGCTGGTGGCTTCGGGTAATCCGCAGGCCGCTTCGCTGACCCGCGTGGGCTTTTTCGTTAACGATTTCGACACCACAACCCGGGGCCTAGACTTGGTGAGTAGCCTCGACACCGACCACTTCGGCGGTGCGACTACCTATGCGTTCGCCTTCAACTGGAACGACACCGAGGTCGACAAATTCACGCCAGGTATCATCACCGAAGCACGGGTGAAGAAGTTGGAAGAGTCGCTTCCCAAAACCAAGGGCTACTTCTCGATCTTCCACAAGCGTAGCAACTGGCACATGCTTGCACGTCTGAACTACTACGGCTCGTTTTACGAGGACCACCTTGACAGCGACGTCGTCTTGGCTGCAGACGGTGGACTGCCGATTTTTGGAGGTAGCGCGGTCACGGTTGATCTTGAGACCGGTTGGGACTTTGACTCAGGTATGTATGTCAACATCGGCGCCCAGAACCTGTTTGACAAAGTGCCAGAGGATAACCCCTGGGGTGCCTTAGTTGCTGGTGCGCAGTACCCGGTACACACGCCCTATGGCTTTAACGGCGGCTTCTACTACGCTCGCGCTGGCTTGAAGTTCTAGTCGGCTTGTTGCAAAACACGCCGCAGGGAAGCAATGAATCTATCTAAGCTTCCCTGCGGCAACTGGCGTTGCTTACGCCAGCAAAACTTGCGCGTGACGCACGAAATAAGGACTCTGCAGGCGCTTTGGCGGGTGCTGGGCGAGCCAAAAAGCGCGTGCTTTTTGCGATGTTGATCACATTCGATTTGTTAGTTTTAAATTGGCACCTAAAGCACTGGGTCGCACCCTCTATTTAATCTTTTTGATGGCACATGCGCCATCAAGGCCAATTGGGATCGTCGATGTATGAGTAAAAGCTTCCCCTCGTATGAGCGTTTTCTCAATCAACGCTATGAACTCGCCGGGCGCATCATTGACCCGCTGATTGGCACGCTGATTTGGCAGAATGAGACGCGGCATTTGCGGCGCAAACAGTTGTTAGTGCTAGCGATTTTGGCAAACGCAGGCGGCGCTTTTGTTGCGCGTCAGACGTTGATTGAGCACGTGTGGGACGGCAACGCCTTCGTCGGTGATGTCGGGGTAACCGATACCATTTCAGCCCTGCGCCGATCCTTAGACGACACGGATCGCGCGAACGCCCTAATTCGCACGATTCCACGCGGCGGCTATATGTTGGCGGTGCCGGTGCGTTTGATTGAGGTGGCGCAAGCGCCCGCTTTTGCTGCAGGCGCTGAAATCCCAGGCAAGCCGGGTTGGCAATTGCTGCGCGCGCTTATCGAAAACGCAGTCAGTCAAACTTGGCTTGCGACCGGGCCAGACGGCGCCCAACACCTATTTCGCTTTTGCCGCAACGAGGCGCATCTGCGGCTTTTGCAGCGCGAAATCACGCTGCTGCGCTATTTGCGCGAAACACTGGCCAGCCGCACGGACATCGCGGGCATCATCGATTGGCAGCTGGACGAACCGCCGTATTTTATGGAAATGCGCTATACCGCGCACGGCAATTTGGCCGATTACGCAGAGTCTATTGGCGGATTAAGCCGGATTGCGCTGGCGGATCGCTTGCGCTGGCTCAGCGAGATCGCGACCGCGCTGGCGGCGGTACACTCCGTCAACATTGTGCATCGCAATATCAGCGCTGACTGCATTTTCTTGGATGCGGATGCTGATCGCGTGTGCGCCAAGCTGGGCGAATTTGGCCTGGGCGAATTGACCGATCGCACGCGCATTGAAGCCTTAAAAATTACCGCGATGGGTTTGACGCTGGCTGGCAACAAACCCAGCGGCACGCAAATGTATCAGGCACCGGAAATGGCATCCGGGAATGCCGCCACTGCCGCCAGCGATATTTATGCGCTGGGCGTGCTGCTATATCAAATCGCTATCGGCGATTTGACGCGCGCACCGGGCGCGGGCTGGAGCGCGCGGATCAAATCTGTGCCGTTGCAAGCCCTGATTGCCGCCTGTATCGATCCAGATGCCGCGCAACGCCCAACCAGCGACGTGCTGTCGGCGCAATGGCAGGCAATTGCCGCCAGTGACGCCGAAACACCGGCATCCGTGGCTGCGGCACAACCTTCAGCGGCAACGCCTGAAACCAATTCCACCCGCCCGCTTGCCACCATGCTCGGCCAATCCATCGGCCCGTATCGCCTAACCGACAAACTTGGCGAGGGCGGCATGGGCACGGTGTATTTAGCCGAACAGCGCGATCCCGTGCAGCGCCAAGTCGCGGTGAAGTTAGTCAAGGCGGGCATGGACACCGCTGAAGTGCTGGCGCGTTTTGAGGCCGAACGCCAGGCGCTGGCTTTAATGAATCACGTCAATGTCGCCGCTGTGTATGACGCCGGAGCCACACAAATGGGGCGGCCCTACTTCGCGATGGAATACGTGCCGGGGTTAGAGATTACTGCGCATTGCGATGAGCGCGCACTGGATTTCCGCCAACGCATTGTGCTATTCCTGCAAGTCTGTGATGGCGTGCTGCACGCGCACCAAAAGGGCATCATCCACCGAGATTTAAAGCCCAGCAATATCCTGATCAAAACCGCGCAGGGCCAACCCGCGACCGCGAAAATTATTGACTTTGGCGTCGCGAAATCCCTACAGCGCAAACTCGGCAATTTGACCGCGCACACCCAGCTTGGCAGCTTTGTCGGCACCCGCATGTATAGCAGCCCGGAGCAAATTTCCGGCAACGCCAGCGCCATCGACACCCGCTGCGATATCTATTCGCTCGGCGTGGTGCTGTATGAATTGCTGACCGGCGTAGCACCCTATAGTGATGCAGACTTAGCCAGCAAATCGCCGGTGGAACTGACGCGTATGTTGAGCAACGAGGAACCACCGCCACTGCTCAAGCGCTTTGTCAGTTTAGATGCGCAGCGCGAAATCGACATTGCCGCGCGCAGGCAAATGTCCATCGCGCAAATGAAACAAACGCTGGGTTCCGATTTGTCTTGGATTGTCGCGAAGTGCCTAGAGCGCGACCCGAATGCGCGCTATGCCTCGGTGCTAGAGCTTGAAAAGGACTTGCAGCGCTGGTTGGAGAATCGGCCGGTGGAGGCACGGCCTGCGACCTTGGCATATCGGTTGCGGAAAATGGTGCGGCGTAATCGGGGGCCGGTTTTGTTGGGTAGCGCGGTGGCGGTGGCGCTGTTGTTCACAACTTCTGCGGCGGTTGTTGGGTTCGTACGCGCCCGAAGTTCAGCGGCAGAAGCCGAAGCCGCCGCTGATTTTCAGGTGAAGCAACTCAGTTCGCTCAATCCGGCCATCATGGGCAATGGTTTGCGGAAATCTTTGCGCAGTGCCATCGCGCAGTTGGCGAAGGAGCGCGGATTGGACGCCGCTGCTAGCAAAGCCGCGCAACAACAATTAGACGCGTTATTGCTCGGCGTAGACTTCACCGATCTGACTTTAAATCAGCTTGGCAACTACATTTTCAGGCCTGCGCTGGCAACGGTGAAAAACGATTACGGCGTGCATCCGCAATTGCAGTCGCGGCTTTGGCAGTCCTTGGCTGACACCCTGCGCAGCGTAGGGCAAAATCAGCAAGCGGTGGAACCGCAGGCGTTGGCGTTAGCACTTCGACAGCGAATATATGGCGATAAACACCCGCTGTTTTTGGTCTCCTTAAGCCACCGGGGCGCGTTACGTCTGGCGTTGGGGCAACTACCAGAGGCCGAAGTCGATTTGCGTAGCGCTTCAACTCAATTGCATTCTCAGCTGGGCGCGCAGAACCCAGAAACACTTAAAGCACTACATTTTTTAAGCGCTGTCCTATGGCAAATGGGCGAGCGCGATCAAGCGGAATTGCTTTATGGCGAGGTTTTGGCAGCGCGCCAACGCGTGTTGGGTGTCGAGCACCCGGACACGCTAAAAACAATGACAACACTCGGAAACGTGAAACTGATACGTGGAAAACTAGATGCAGCTGAGCTACTGCTTGAAACCTCCCTCAGAACGCACCGCCGCGTACACGGCGATGGCCAACTGGGCACCCTCAACACAATCAGCGTACTAGCGGAAGTTTATGCCCGGCAAAACAAAGTCGAGCTAGCCGAATCGCACTTTCGCGCGGGAATCGCAGGCATACGCAAATTGCTCGGCAGCGCACATCAGGTTACTTTGGAAAAGCTAAATAATTTTGCAGTATTCCTTATGGTTTACGGGCGGCTCGAGCAAGCAGAAGTTCAGTTTCGCGAAATTTTGGCAATTCAAGCGCGTTCACCTGGTATTGCTACAGGTGCCGAGCTGCTATGGCAAGCAAACCTGGGCGCTGTTTTACTGCAAACTGGACGCTTGGACGAAGCCGATTCGATACTTCAAGACGCGATAAAAAGCGGGGTAAGTCTTGGAAGCGGACACCTTAAAGTGTTACGTGCGCGTGAAGTTTTGGCGGAATTGCGTAAAGAACAGGGGCGATTTGAAGAAGCGGCGACGATTCATCGCGCGCTCGCTGAGACGCATCAACGCGCTTCTGGGGCGGAAAGTGTGAACGTGTACAGATCGCTCAATAGCCTGGCCCATGTTTTGCAATTGCAGGGGCGTTTGGATGAGGCTGAGCCAATACAAATGCAAGCACTTACTGGGCTGCGAAAATATTTGACAACGAATCCTGAGTCAACAAGTCCATGGATTGCCGAAAGCCACTATGGAGGACTGCTCAAACAGCGCGGGAATGTTGCAGAGGCCCAGGCGCAATATCGCAAAGCACTTATTGCGCTGCGCCGTTCCGCGTTCCCGGAACAAGTAAAAATGTCACTGGATTGCATGCGTGAACTATCACAACTCTTGCGCGAACAAGGCGAATTGCCGGAGGCGCTGGCCTTAGCGCGTGAAGCCAGCGATGGCGCGAGGCGCATGCTGGACAGGCGCGACCACCGTGTGGGTGTGTTTTTGACTGAGTATGGTAAAGCGCTAATGGCATCCGGTTTGCTGAAGGAGGCTGAGCCGGTTTTTGCAGAGGCTTGGCTACGGTTGAAAGGTATTGAAGGTGTCAATCCTACATATTCACGGGACGTGATCGACGGATTCATTGGGCTTTATGAGGCCTGGGACAAGATGGAGCCAGGACAAGGATTTTACGATAAAGTGACGTTGTGGCGTAGAAGATGAATGCGTCGTCTCGTCTAGTTATAGCACCAGACTCTTCGTGAAACTGTTTTCGAGAAACGGCTGAAGTAACTCTCGTGATTAGCGATGGTACGAGCACAAATCGTTGGTTTTGTAAAAACCTTTAGCTCCAGGTTCGAAAGTGTTGACTGCAGAACACTATATTTTTAAGTATTGGGAGTCTATTCCAGCGCAAGGGCAGGCTCAAAATCGTTTGAACCAATGTTAAGATGGGGATAAAGTCAGAGCGTTTGGGCATGGATTCTCAGCCGAAATTCAAGCTGAGAATCCCGCAAAGGGCGCTGTTCCGCCCGACATACTAGTTAAAAAAATGCGCATGATTCCCTAAGAACGCCACCGTTTTGATGATGAGCACCTTGGATGTCTATATCGAAGTCAGTTGCTAAAGACCCCAATCCCTCAATCGAAATATCAAATTGTGCATGGCCGTTAGTCTTGTGCGCGCACCCGGTGACACCGAGATGGCGTACAGACCTTCCTGAATTAACTTTATCCTCCGCCATATCGCAGACAGTGCTGGTAATGCCGTATGCCGTTCCAGAGGATGCATTGACAAGCCCATAAACCTGTCCATTGCAACTAGTATCGCAGCGCATGCCAAGCTGGACGGATTTGACATAAATCCGACCCATAACCCGACCACCTCCACGTTTGTATACACGGTCATATGCAGGCCAGTTCTCCTCTCGGGTTTTTATCGATGGGTTACTCGCGATACCACATCTTCCTGCTTCTGTCATTGTGTCTGCTGGCGTGGAGGTGTGTAAAACGGACCACCCCTTCGCTTTTTGCTCACGAATACCATTAACAACCGAGTCAAGGAAATCAACGTTTAAATCAATAACTTGGCAATATGACTGCTTTTCCCAACAAAACTCAACGGCTTTGTGACTATATAACTCTTTACCGATTTGAACTCCTACGGTAAACAATCGATATTCCCCTTGCTTGTACGGATATCCCGTGCGGTCGAACTCGTCAACTTCAAAGTTGAGATCCTCAGCGTCCACTGGGCTCTTTCGGCCTGCGACGGCTTCGAGTTTTACGTTTTCAATAGATATGGCATGGTCTGAACCGCTTACAATATAAGAGGGTGCGCCGATTAGAAGCGAAATCGGCGCACCTTTCAGACTGCTCATGGATCCTTGAGCAAGTTCATAAAGAGTAAAAGTAACCTGATTATTTGAGGCTGTTGAGTAATCACTATACAGTGCTTCAGCATAACCCTGTGTAGATGCATGTGCATTACCCAAGTTTGCAAGGATGACTGCGCTTAATAACAATTTTGTATTCATGATGTAATCCTCTATTTAGTTAGTTTTAGGGTGATTCTGTTTTGCCAGCATCTCAAAATAGTTCGTTAGCAGGCGAGTTTAAATCGGCAATCGGTTTGTTGTTTGCCGAGATCGATATTGAGCGTCTGCTTTTTAATAATCTAGTGCCTCAAATCAGATTCAAGGGTTTTCAAGGTTTTGTGCAAGTTTTTGGCGAAATTCAAGAAAAATTCAAGAGATTTTCGAGATAATTAACCACCACTTTGCAATTCAATAAATAGATTCAATAAATAATTTAGTTATTGAATATACTAATTTAAGCCGATTGACTGGCAGCACGTGGCATCGGCGATTTGATGGCCGCAAAATGGCAAGGGCGATTGGTTTTTTTGCGAATGTGCGGCTACTTGGCGCATGGAAGCTGTTGCGCATACCGGCTGCTGCGGCTAATTAGCTTTATGAGTGTCTTTGGACGCTAATGCCCATGCTTTGCGAAATACTGGTAGCGCACGTGCTGCCTAGCTTGGAGCACCAAACGTGAGCGCTGTTTCTATTCGCATCCGTATAACTTACGCAACAGCGCACGCTATCAAAGTCGCCGTACCCGCTTTGTTACGACCCGGCGGTGTGCAATCCCATCCGCGCTGCCATCGGCCTTTGGCGCAAATCGAATGCCGGTAATGTGCGCATTGATACGGTGCATCAGGGCGACTTAGACGGCGTCCAAGGGGTGTATCACATCACCTGCCTTGCCCAGGCTCATACCTGGATTGGAAAATACTGGCGATATTTCCATTTAGACCAAAGCCATCGCGGCAGCCCGTTGCGCGCGCAAATCGTGCGGCAGTTCGGCAAATTGATAGTCAAACATCGCACTCACCGGCGGCGGTGCCAGTTCAAGATAAGCATTAACCTCGGCATCTATATCCGCGCCGCATTCCTGCAGCCAGTTTTGTTCAATCGCCTCCGACCACTGGCCAGCATCAGTTAAAAATCGACGTAGGCGCAGCATCGGCTCCAGTGTCCAGGCGTGTTTGACTTCGGCGTCAGGCCGGTAACGCCGGGCATCATCAGCAGTGGTGTGATCGCCTAATCGATAGGTAACAAGCTCCACGACGCTAGCACCGCCGCCCGCGCGCGCCTGCGCCACCGCGTCATCCAACACCGCGCGCACCGCCAAAATATCATTGCCATCCGCCTGAATACTGCGCAAGCCACTGGCTAGGCCTTTTTGCGCCAAGGTTTTCGCGCCAGTTTGATGCGCGCGCGGCACGCTGATCGCATACTGGTTATTCACAATCACCAAGACCAACGGCAACTGCTGCGCACCTGCGATATTGATCGCGCCATAAAAATCTGCTTTCGAGGTACCGCCATCGCCGCACACCGCCAGCGCTACGCGTGGCTCGCCGCGATATTTGAACGCCATTGCCGCACCTGCCGCGTGCAAACATTGCGTCGAAATCGGCACGCACCAGGAAAAATCATGCAGTGCGCCTAATGCGCTGTTCGCCCCGGCGAATTCGTTGCCACGCTCGTCGCCACCCCAATACATCAGCACATGCCGTGGCTTGACGCCCCGATAAAACTGCGCGCCGTATTCCCGATACATCGGCGCAAAACAATCTTGTGGTAGCAAGCTAGACCCTATGCCGACATGCGCCGCCTCGTGCCCGAGCGCTGAGGCATACGTGCCCAACTTGCCAGTGCGCTGCAGGGCAATGGACTTGGTATCGAATACCCGCAAATACAGCATCCGCTGAAATAAATCGCGCAACGCGGCGAAGTCAGTAGACAGCGCTGATGGCGTGCCGGTCAAAATACCTTCTGGATTCAAACACTGAACATATTCAACAGAAAAGTGCGCGGCGACGGACATGGGTCTAGCTCCAGAGCAAATCGGTGGCGCTGATGGTATGCGCAAATTGCCACTGCTTTACTTCATCGGCAGCTTAATTCGCTGCCACAGCGCTTCGCGAATTGCGGCATCGCTGGCGGCCATGGGCTTCAGATCGACGAGCCGACTGGCAACATCAGGCGGCGGATAGATACCGGTATCTTTGCGCACGGCGGGCGTCAAAAATCGCAGTGACGCCGGATTGGGGTTGGCATAGCCAATTTCGTTCGATATTTTCGCGATTACTTGTGGCTCAAGTATGTAGTCCATAAACAATTGTGCGCCTTTGACATTTTTTGAATCGATGGGAATCACCATCACATCCAAAAACCGCGTTGCGCCTTCACGCGGCAGCACATAGCTAATCACGACACCCTTGGCTTTGTCGGCATCTGTGCGGGCCTGGATCGCATCGCCGGAATACGCCATCGCCATACAGATTTCACCGCTTGCCAATATATCGACGTAGTCTGATGTGAAAGTTTTGATGAAAGGCCGGATTTTCTTGAATAAATTTTCAACCAAAATCATATCTGCTGGCAAAACTGAACTTGGGGATTTCTTCAGATAGATCAGCGCTGCAGCGATCACTTCAGCTTGGTCATCCAAAACTGAAATACCGCAACTGGACAGCTTCGCCGCCATCACTGGGTCAAAAATCAAACCCCACGAATCCAAGCGGGTCGTGGGGCTGAGCAGCGCTGTCGCCTTGTTCGAGTTGATGCCGATTCCGGTTGTGCCCCAGAGGTAGGGTACTAAATAGCTGTTGCGGCGGTCGACAGTAGCCAGTTCTTCGAGAATGCTGGCATCCAACAAGCCGAAATTGCGTAATGAAAGATTGTCCACCTTGGCAATGGCGGACACTTTGAGCAGCTCTGCCGCATAAGGGTAGGTTGATACCACGACGATGTCATAACCAGAATTTTTCGCCAGTAGCTGAGCTTGTGCGGTGTCAACGCTGTCAAAAGTGTCGTAGACCACCTTCATGCCGGTCTTGGCTTCAAAATCCTTCAACACCGACGGTGCGATGTAATTCGCGAAATTATTGATGCGCACGGTGTTTGCCTGTGCTGCGGGTGCTGCGGGCGCTGCCGACGCTGCGGGCACCTGGGCATTCAGCGCCAGAGGAAGTGTTAACAGGGCTCCTAAAATCGCAAATATTCGCATCACAGCCTTCCTTTTTTGGTGTCAATCGTGGCGTTTAGTGCAAATTAACTTGCGCTTTCAAAGTTGTGAAGTCAATCGAAATTGCGTTGCTCGCGAAATTTTGCGGTTGGGGGAAAGCCTCGGAAAACGCGAGAGATCGGTTGATATGCCTTAGTGCTCAAACGTCCACGGATTTAGCACTGGAACGCCGATCGGCGCGAAGTCTGCGACGTTGCGAGTCACGACGGTTAGGCCATGAACCAGCGCCGTTGCAGCGATTAGCGCGTCTGCGGCGGGGCGGCGATTCGGTACGTGAAGCTCCGCAGCGCGTAGTGCGACGGTCGTATCAACAGCCAAAACACGCCCGGAAAAATTGGGTAACACTTGTCCATGCAGCCATTTTTTTAACATTGCACCCTGGGTAGGATCACGGCGCTCAATGAGCAGGGCGCCCACTTCAATTTCCATTAGGGTAATCGTGGAAACGAATAGGCTGGCCCACGAATTACGTTCAGCCCAAGCTGCCACGTTCGGGTGCGCCATCGCGCGCCTTCGCAGGTGCGAAATCACATTGGTATCGACTAGATACATTAGGAGAGATCAACTTCACGCACAAAATCTTTCATACGCGGCGGGTCGAACTCGAAATCTGGCACATCCTCTTGACTGAGGGCTTCCAGAATCGTCATTTCCGCGCCCGCCATCTTTCGGTAGTCCTCAATACTCAATAGCACGTGCGCCGGGCGACCGCGATCCGTAATAAAAACCGGGCCATTCTTGGCGGCAAGCTTCGCGTGACTCGCGTGCTGGTTAAACTCGCGGCTTGATAGTGTGGTGATCGACATTCGGCACCTCTTTTTTCGAATGTACGTACATTACTACAATCGCTACTAAAAATTGTGGTGTGACACCTCAATCCAACCCGCGAATTTCCCGAGGCGGCAAAGTTGAGGCCACACTGATAAATTCCGGCTCCGGCACATCCAGGCGTAGCGCCGTTAGCGTGCGGCCCCAGACGCAACCAGTGTCCAGGCAGTAAATCCCTAAGCCCGCGAACTTACCGAGCGTGCTCCAATGGCCAAAGACGATGCGGGTGGTGCGCGGTTTGTGGCCGGGCACTTCATACCAAGGGTAGTAACCCGGCGGCTGGGTGCCGGGCGCGCCTTTGGCTTCGAAGGCGGCATTGCCTTTGATATCGCAATAGCGCACCCGCGTAAAGGTGTTGATGCTGGCGCGCAGGCGATTCATGCCTTTTAACTCACGCGTCCAACCGCGCGGGCGGTCACCATACATACGCCCTAGCACTTCGCCGTAATTATTCGCCTGCAGCGCTTTTTGCACGACTTGCGCCTGCGCGCGCGTGGTGCCTAGCGTCCACATCGGCGCGATACCGGCGTGCACCATCGCAAAATTTAACTTCTCGTCGTAGTGAAACATCGGTCGAAAGCGCAGCCAGTCCAGTAGCTCGTCGGCATCTGGTGCATCCAACACAGACTTCAATTCCGCCGAGCGCTGCCGCCGTTCCAATGGCTTGGTGCGTTCTGCAATTAAATGTAGATCGTGATTGCCCAGCACGCAAATAGCGCGATCGCCTAGGCCCTTAATGAAGCGCAAGGTTTGTAAGGACTGCCCGCCGCGATTCACCATATCGCCGCAAAACCACAGCACATCACTGCGCTCATCAAAGCGCAAGCGTTCCAATAGACGCAATAAAGTGTCATAGCAGCCCTGCAAATCGCCAATTGCATACACCGCCATTAGTGCAGTACCCGTGGGATGCTTAAGCTGAAGGTTTTGATCTCGGCGTCAAATTCGGTGCCGTCGACACTTTGCATTTGATAGCTACCGCGCATCGCACCAACCGAGGTCGCGATCATCGCGCCGGAGGTGTACTCGAAGCTATCCCCGGGTGCGAGTGTGGGCTGCTCACCGACCACGCCAGGGCCGCGCACTTCTTCAACTTTACCGTTGGCATCGGTGATTACCCAATGCCGGGTGCGCAATTGCGCGGTTTTTTTGCCGACATTGGCAATGCGCACGGCATAAGAAAACACGTAGCGGTTTTGCGCGGGCAAGGACTGTTCGGGAAGGTAGCAAGGGGTTACCTGCACCTCAATGGCGTAATCTGAATTCATGGCGCGATTAGAGCGGAGCGGCGCTGGACGTGCAAGCTGCAAGCGCAGAAAACTACCAGCTCCTAAAAAAATTACTTTGAAAGAGTCATCGGAAGCTAAACCGAAAAATGGATTTCCTGGAAAAACCTGAGCCATTGGCCGAAACTCCGACACGGTTAAACTAATGTATGGAATTGATCGTCATTCCCGCGCAGGCGGGAATCCAGATTCCTCTAGCGCACAAATAATTCATTGCCACACCTGGATCCCCGCTTGCGCGAGGATGACAAACAACCGAATTACCAAACTTTGTACAAGGATCAAGCTATGTCTGAACAATTTGATGTCATCGTTATTGGCGGCGGCCCCGCTGGTTATGTCGCAGCCATTCGCGCCGCGCAGCTGGGCTTGAAAGTCGCGTGCATCGATAAATTTGTCGGCAAAAACGGCAAACCTAGCTTAGGCGGCACGTGTTTAAATGTTGGCTGCATTCCCTCGAAAGCGTTGCTGGATTCGTCGAAGCATTTTTACAATTTGACCCACAGCTACAAAGATCATGGCATAAGCGCGGCCGATGTCGGCATCAATATCGCCACGATGGTTGGGCGCAAAGATAAAATCGTCGGCCAGCTGACCGGCGGTATTGGCATGCTGTTCAAAGCCAATAAAGTGACGAGTTTTAGCGGGCACGGCAAATTGCTGGCCGGGAAACAAGTCGAAGTAAGCTTGGTTGATGGCAGCAAAGTTCTGCTCAGCGGCAGTAACGTCATTCTGGCTTCGGGTTCGGTGCCAATCCAAATTCCTAGCCTGCCGTTTGACAACAAATATATTGTCGACAATGTCGGCGCGCTCGATTTTGACGCCGTTCCTAAACGCTTGGGCGTGATTGGCGCGGGTGTGATTGGTTTAGAACTGGGCAGCGTGTGGAAACGGCTGGGCGCAGAAGTCACTATTTTTGAAGCCTTGCCGGAGTTCTTGTCGCTGTGTGATAGCGATGTCGCACGCGCGGCGCAGCGTGAGTTCAAAAAGCAAGGGCTGGATATTCGCTTGGGCACGAAAGTGACTGGCGCAAACGTCGCCAACAATGAAGTGAGTTTGACTTTCACTGACGCCAGCGGCGAACACTCGGCGGTATTTGACAAAATCCTGGTCGCGGTTGGCCGCCGCGCTTACACCGAAAATCTAATGGCCGCAGATTGTGGCGTGGCGTTGACTGAGCGCGGGCAAATTATCGTCGATGCGCATTGCGCCACGAATGTGCCCGGCATTTACGCCATCGGCGATTGCGTGCGGGGGCCAATGTTGGCGCACAAAGGCTCGGAAGAAGGCATTGCGGTGGCGGAAACGATTGCCGGTGTGCCCGGGCACGTCAATTTCGACACGATTCCGTGGGTGATTTACACCGAGCCCGAAATCGCCTGGGTCGGCAAAACCGAAAAAGAACTGCAGGCGGCGGGCATTCCTTACAAAGTCGGCTCATTCCCGTTTGCCGCCACGGGCCGTGCGTTGGCAATGGCGGAACCGGCTGGACTGGTGAAAATCCTGGCGCACAGCGAAACCGATCGCGTTTTGGGCGTGCATATGTGCGGTGCGAACGTGTCGGAATTGGTCGCCGAATGCGTGGTCGCAATGGAGTTCCAAGCCTCCAGCGAAGATCTAGCGCGCATTTGCCACGCGCATCCGACGCTGTCTGAAGCCGTGCATGAGGCCGCCTTGAGTGTTGAAAAGCGTGCGATTCACCGGGTGAATTAGCGGAGGGCCATGCTAGCCAAAAATCGATGGTTGCAGTGTGCGAACGTAACAAATATTGTCATCAAAGATACCGCGAGCCGCTTCAGCATTGCCTAGCCAGCGGCTGAATTTCGCCTAAAAGCCTAGGTTTTACCGAGGTTTTTAGGCTGCGATCAAATGTGAATTGACGCTTAAAAAAACATTTAGCAACAAATTCATCATGTAAATATAATGGATCGGCGTCACAATATAACAATTGTTGATAAAGGCGGAACGATTAGACATGGATGACTCTTTTGATCGGATCGTCCGCGCTAGGCCAGATTCTGGGGCGGGATCTGCGCCAACGGCATTCAACGCGGCAGCGCTAAGCGCGGCGCCTGGCGCAATTGAACGCCGTACCAGTATGTTTCGCACTCGCTTTACGCCGCTGCCCTTGCCCGCAGAGGAGCAATTAACTGGCGCTGGCGGCACCTATCTTTGCAAAAGCGCGGCCAGCATTCGCGCGCTGTCGTTAAGCCACTTTCCCGAGCGCGCGCCAATTGAGTTTGTCGGCCACGACCCAGCCATTGTTGAGCTTTTGCGCCGTATTGCCAAAGTCGCGAAATTTGATGATCCAGTATTAATCACCGGCGAATCCGGCGCTGGCAAAGAGTTGGTAGCGCGCGCGATCTATTTATTGTCGGGCCGCGTCAAAAGCGAATTTTCTGCAGTGAATTGCCCGCAGCATCAAGACGGCAATTTAACCGTTAGTGAGCTATTCGGCCACGAAAAAGGCAGCTTTACCGGTGCGGCAGCAGATCGCAAAGGCAGTTTTGAGGCGGCCGATGGCGGGGTGGTGTTTCTCGATGAAGTGGCAGATTTGCCAATGAGCGCGCAAGTGATGCTGCTGCGCGCGCTGGCGGAAGGCGAATTCAAACGTTTGGGTTCAAACAAAGCTAGGCGCGTGAATGTGCGGGTAGTGGCCGCGACCAATAGGCCGCTGGAAGCCATGCGCATTGGTGAAGCATTTCGCGAAGATTTGTATTTTCGGCTGCGCTATTTTGCGATTGAAGTGCCGCCGTTGCGTCGACGCGGCAACGATTGGTTTTTGCTGTTGCGGCATCGCCTGGAAATGTTGCGGCAAAAGCATGGGGTTGAGAGGCGCTTTTCCGATCAGTCTTTGCAGCTGTTGGAAGGCTATCCATGGCCGGGGAATATTCGCGAGCTTTATAATATTGTCGCAACGGGTTATGCGATGGCGGACGGCATCGAAATTCAGCCGCACGATTTTGAAAGCATGCTGGGGCGCAGTAACCACACGCTCGATGATTTGACCGATGAATTGGTTAAACAGCTTACCGGCGGCGGCCCTGGTAGCTTTTGGAAGCTGGTGCACGAGCCGTTTCTCAATCGTGATTTGAGCCGCAAAGAAGTGCGTGGCATCATCAAACGCGGGCTTTCGATGGCCCACAGCTATCGCGATGCGCTGCCGATTTGGGGTGTTGCCGAAGGCGACTACCAAAAATTTATGGACTTTTTGCGCCACCACGACTTGAAGGCTCGCCCATGATGAGAATCCCCAAAAATTCGTGCGCCAAGCGGTTTTCAAAAATGCTGATGCTCACGCTGCTCAGCGTAAGTGCTGCAGCCGCAGCCAATACAATTGCCAGCGATGCGACGGTGCCGGGGTTTAGCGAGGCGAAAACCGCTGAAGCAATCCCATTCGATGCCACGCGAATCGAGCCAAGTAACACCGACGCAGCACCTGAAGCATCGCAGCTGAGCCTAATGCAGGCGGTGCAGCTGGCGTTGAAACAATCCACCAGTTTGGCGCTGCAGCGCAGCCAAGTCGCGCTGCAGATGGGCGTATTGCAATCCGCTGTTGGCGCCTTCGATCCAATCCTGACGCAAGACACTAGCCTAAGCTATATCGAAGAAGAATTGACCGACCAAGCCAAGGCTGCGCTGGTCACCACGCGTACGCAAAATCAGGAGCTGATCGATGATTTCAACGAGCGCCTGAGTAATGAGCAAGCGGTACGCCAAGAATTAGGCGAGGTTCGTGCGGACCCGACCGGTGCAAGCATTGAGAACCCGGATTTGCGCGCACAGATTGGCCTGCTGAATCGCTTGATTGCGGCGCAAACGGATCCAGCGGTACGCGATGAATTGATCGCACAACGCGACGCCGGTTTGGATGAAGATATCACCAGCTCCGATATGGACATTGCCTCGTTAACAACAGAGCGCGACAAAGAAGTTGAACGGCTGCGAAAGCTGGGCCCAGCGCCTACGATTGATACGCGCTACAACGCCTCGATTAGCGCTGGCTGGCGCAAAAGCTACCGCAATGGTTGGGCCGTGAATGCCTCGGCGCTATTAACTTTATCCGGCACTGACTATGCCGGTAAGCGCCGCGCACCAGAGTTCGGCGGCAAAGGCGTATTAGATCTTTACCGCACCAAAATTGGCATGGATTTATTAGCGCCGCTGGGGCGCGGCCGCTCGCAACTGGGCGCGGCTGAGCGTTCAAGCGAGATTGATTTAAAAGCGGCCCAAGCGGTGCTGGAGCAACAGGTCGCCGCCGTCGTACGCGATACCGCCTCGGCCTATTGGCAATTGGTCGGCGCGGCGCAGCGTTTGCAAATCGCGCGCGATTCCTTGCAGCGTCAACAACAAATCGGTGAATTGACCGGCGCGTTGGTCGAGGCGGATCAAAGCCCACGCAGCGAAATCGCACGCGCGGCGGCCAGTGGCGCGGAGGCGCAAGCACGCGTGATTCAAGCCGAAAGCGCGCTGGTTTCAGCGCGTTTTGCATTGGCGCAAGTGATGGGCCAGCGTGTGCAAACTCTGGATGAGGCGCCGTTTCCTAAGGAAGGTTTTCCAGCGCTTGCGGAATTGCCCAAGCTCGACACCGTAGCCTTGCTCGATCTGGAGCAACGCAGCTTGCGTCGGCGCTCGGATTTCACCGCTGCGATTTTGCAAAGCGAAAGTGCGGAAGTTTTAAGTACCGCAGCACTTGTGGAGCTTGCGCCAAAACGTGATCTGACCTTTGGCTTGTTTGCCACTGGTGTGGCGGAAGATTCCTCAGTCAGCACCGCGCTAAAAGATGCGGTGACCGGTAAGTACACGCTGCCCAGCTTTAGTGTGGGCTACAACTACGAGCGGCCTTGGCGCAACGACGCCGCACTTGGGCAGTTGGCGCAATCGGAAGCCTTTCTAAAGCAGCGCGTGGTGTTGCGCGAGGATTTGGCGCGGCGTTTGCGTGCGGGCATTGCGCTCAGCTTCGAGCGACTGCAGCGTGCCGGGGCGCAAGTCAGGTATTTGCAGGAAGCCACCAAGCTGTATTTGCAAAGCGTGGCTAGCGAACGCGAGCGGCTGCGCACCGGTTCGAGCACGCTGATCGATTTATTGCTGACTGAAGAACGCGCCACCAACGTGCTGTTTTCGTTGATTGCAGCCGAGGCCGCCTATGCCTCGGCACTGGTTGAATTGCGCTTTGCCACCGGCTTGTTGGTCAGTCGCGACCAACAAACCGTGCAGCTCGATGAAAAATCCTTGGTCACGATTACTGTCGATGAGTTAATGGCGTGGTGAGGTGCGCAAAACCACGCTGCCGCGTGTTTACCCGCCTGAGTAGCGCGGCCGCGCTCGTCACAGCACTTGCGGGTGCAGCGCAGGCGAAGGAAGCCGGAGAAATGCCAGCGCAAACCCAATTCTCTGCGCGCGAAGCAGTAACGCTAGCGCTTGCCAACAATACCGAAGTCGAGCTTGCGCGCGCCGAACTGATGGCAGCGAACGGCCGCCGCCAAGCCACCTTTGGGCAATTGGACCCCACATTTAGGTTTAATGCCCTAGTTTCTAGAAATCGCGCGGAGTTGATTCCCGCCGTGGTGCGCCAACAAACCGGCAATCGCACCCTGTTAGAAACATTGGACGATAAGTTCGGCGAACAAGCCGATAGCCTGGAACGTGAACTTCGCGCCGGCCCTAATGTAGTAAGTCTGGAATGTGGGCTGGGCAACCAAATCTTGATCAACGGCCGGGATTTTTGCGAAAGCCCAGAAGTTGCGCGCCAGCGGCGGCGCTTGGACGCAATGCTCAGTGCGCTATCCGCCAGCGCTGGCGGGGACCCAGATGTTGCGCTTGACCTTGCTGCGCTACAGCGCGATCTGCGCGCCACCAACCGCGAATTTATCCAAACCCTCATTGACACCTTGCGCACCGTTTCCAGAAGCTCGCGCAATGCCCGCACCGACTTGGGTGATGTGCCAGAAAGCGAGCTGGTCAAAACCCTGATGCTGGAGTTTTCCTGGTTCAAGCCGATGCGCAACGGCTGGACGTTTACGCCCCAGCTGATCCTCGAAAGCAAAGCCGACAACTTCGACAACAAACCCATACGCGGGCGCTTTGGCGGCAAAGGCTTAAAACTAACCACGCGTTCCGCGCTTGGGCTAAATTTGACTGCGCCGCTAGGACGTGGCGGGCGCGTGGCCGTTGCCGCCGAACAAGAAGCGGCGGAGCTGCGCGCCAGTGCCAGCGCGCATGCACTGCGTTTTGTTGCCGGGCGCACCAGCTTTCGCGCACTGGACGCTTATTGGCGCTTGGTGGCGGCGGATCAACTGCTGGTATTGGTGAAAAAGCAAGTTGCGGCACGTACAAAGTTGTTGGAGCTCGGCGGCGCGTTATTGCAGGCGGATGAAATCAGTGCCGGGCAATTGATCGAACCGCAAGCGCAAGCGCAACAATCCAGCGCCGAATTGATCGCCGCCGAACAAGCGCGCGCCGATGCCAATGAGAATCTACGGCAAGTGCTCGGACTAGATTTGAGCGCCACGCCCATTTTGGTGACGACCAAGGACTTCCCTAGCCTATCTGCAGCCTGCTTACCCGACACGCCGAGCTTGGTGGAGCTGGCCGAGCGCGCACGCGGCGATCTGATGAATTTACGCTACACCCGCCTTGCCGCTGAGCGCGACAGCGTGCGCGCACATGATGCGCTGCGCCCTAGATTAGACTTTACCGTGACCGTTGGTTTTGTCGGGCGCGAAGAAAATAACGCAATTTTTCAAGGCTTCGAGCGCTCGCTTAATGACGAGCTGGCCGGCCCATCGATCTTGTTTACCTTTTCTGGCGAGCTGGATTACCGAAATAATCGTGCTCAGGGCGCGCTGGTATCAAGCTTAGAAGTGGCCGAGCAAGCGCAGCTGCGCGAAACCGAAAGCCTAATGCAAACCCGCCGAGAGCTGGTCGAAACGCGCACGCGCTTAAAGAATTTGCTGCGCGAAATGCGCCAGCGCCAGATCGCAGTGGAAGCCTATCGCAAGCTCAATAGCGACTCGCAAGCAGCGTTGCAGGCCGGTGAATTAAACCCCGCCGATGCGCTCACCACCGAGCTACAAGCCTTTGATGCCGAGGGCAGCTTGATCAGTATTCAACAGCGCTATCTCAGCAGCATTGCCGAGCTTGGCTTTCGCAGCGGTGCCTTAATCGATGCGCAGCACGCCGATCAATTGCGGCAGGGCGCAGAATTTTGGCCGTGGGCGTGCCCATGAGCCTACGTTTCACACTGCACATTACCGCGCAATCGGCGTGCATCGCTTCATTCGTCATTGCGAACGAAGTGAAGCAATCCTACGCCAGGGGCTTGGTCATTGCGAACGCAGTGAAGCAATCTCAACATGCCTCGACTGAAATGCGAGATTGCTTCGCTGCGCTCGCAATGACGAGGTTTGACTAGAAACTCTCCATCAATTCTGCAGTAGCAAAAGCCCCACCCAGTAAGCCCTAAAGCCTCATCAATCTTCATCGCCGGAGCACTTCCATGCTGCAAGATCCTAAATCGATGTTTCGCAAAGCCGCACTTGACAAGTTGGCTTCCCCAGAGCAACTCGACGTATTGATGGAGGTCACCAGCCCGCGCAATTGGGCCTTGGTCTATGGCATGGGCGGTTTGATTTTATTGGTGATCGCCTGGAGCATCTTCGGCACCATTCCGACCAAGGTCGCTGGACAGGGCATCTTGATACGCGGCGATGCGGTGCTCGCGGTGACTAGTTTAGCTACCGGGCAAATTACCTCGATGAAAGTCGCAGCCGGGGATCGCATTGAGGTTGGGCAAATCATTGCCGAAATTGGCCAGCCGGCGATTGATCTGAGGCTAGCGAATCAGCGCGCCCGCTTGGTGGAGCTGACGCAATCGGATGGCGAATCGAAAATTGCTGAGGCCGATAATTTGCAGCAGTCGCTCGCCGCCCTTGATGCCGAGCGCGCCAGCATGCAGAAATCCATTGTCGACTATCAAGCGGATTTGGTTTCTTTGCGCGAACGCATGGCGGTGCAGGAAGATTTAGTGCGTCGTGGCTTGTTGACGAAGGGCACCGTGCTTGGCACGCGCAGTCAAATATCCGGCACCGAGCAATCGATCTCGCGTGCGGAAGTACGCATGGCGGAAATCGCGACCCAACGCAGTTCCTTAGCCCGCAACGTCAGCGAGCGCGCTGATTCGCGCGCAGTAGCATTGGATGATATTCGCCGCCAAATCAGCGAAATTGAAGGCCAGCGCGAGGGCAGCACGTTGATTCGCTCACCCTACGCCGGGCGTGTATTAGAAATCGCCAGCAACAATGGCGATGTGGTTTCCCCAGGTCGGCAGGTGTTGACCATTGAAAACGAAGCACGTCCGCTGGAAGCGGTGATTTACGTTTCCGGCTTAGAAGGCAAGCGCATCAAACCGGGTATGGAAGTGCGCATTTCACCGAGCACCGTCAAAGCCGAGGAATATGGCTTTATGCTGGCCAAAGTGCGCAAAGTCGGCGATTTTCCAGTCAGCCCGGAAGGTTTGCGCCGGGTGCTGCGCAACGATTCGTTGGTCGAAGCGCTGTCCGGTAAGGGCACCTCGGTCGAGGTACAAATCGAGCTACAGGCGGATCCGAACATGCCCTCGGGCTTTCGCTGGTCGTCCTCCGTTGGCCCGCCTAGCGCGGTGTTTTCCGGCACCTTGGCCACCGCAACGGTGGTGGTTGAACGCAGGCGGCCGATATCGCTGGTGATTCCGGTACTCAAAAGCACGGTAGGGGCAAACTAATGGCTGCTCCAGTCACGCCGGTGCCGGACCCCAAGCTCGCCAAACCACCCAATAAGCGCACCCGCACGCCAACCGTTTTGCAGATGGAAGCAGTGGAATGCGGCGCTGCCGCGCTGGGTATTGTGCTGGCCCATTATGGCCGGTTCGTGCCCTTGGAAGAGCTGCGCCTGCAATGCGGCGTATCGCGCGATGGTTCGAAAGCTAACAATGTCATGAAGGCGGCGCGGCATTACGGGCTGGAGGCCAAAGGCTTCAAACAAGGATTAGAAGCGCTGTACACGCAAAACTATCCGTGCATTTTATTTTGGAATTTCAATCACTTCCTGGTGCTGGAAGGCTTCAAAGGTGAGCGCGTTTTCCTAAACGACCCCGCTTCCGGGCCGCGCGCGATCGCGATGGAAGAACTAGACGCCAGCTTTTCCGGCGTGCTGCTAACCTTCAAGCCCGGGCCGAATTTCCAAAAAGCCGGCGCACCCAATGACATTATTGCCGCTTTGCGCAAGCGCTTAGTCGGGCACGAAAAAGCACTCATGTTTGCGGTGCTCTGTGGCCTGTTGCTGGTGGTGCCCGGGCTGATCGCGCCGACCTTCTCACGCTTGTTTATTGATGAGTATTTAGTCGGCAATCGCACGGATTTGATTGGCCCGCTGCTGACCGCGATGGGGCTTTCGATAGCTTTTACTGCCACGCTAACGTGGTTGCAGGAACGCGCGCTGCTGAAACTAGAAACCAAAATTTCGTTGCTCAACTCGGCGTCATTTTTCAATCATATTTTGCGCTTACCGGTTAGCTATTTTGCCCAGCGCTTTGCCGGTGAAATTGGCTCGCGCATATCACTGAATGACAATATTGCCAGCCTGATTACCGCGCGCCTCGCCACCATTGCGATTGATATGGTGCTGATTGTTTTCTATGCAATTTTGCTGATGCTGTACGATTTTTGGTTGACGCTGCTGTGCATGACTTTGGCGACGATCAATATCGTCGCGACCAAATACGTCTCGCGCTTTCGCGTTGATGCATCGCGCCGCTTGTCGCAAGAAGGCGGAAAATTGACCGGTACCGCGATGGGCGGCTTGCGCATGATCGAAACCATCAAAGCCACCGGTGCGGAAGCCGAATTTTTCGCACGTTGGTCCGGCTATCAAGCCAAAGCACTGAAAAGTGAGCAAGATTTGGGCCGCATCAATGGCTATATGGCGGCGGTGCCACCGTTCGTGACGGCGCTGATTACCTGCAGCATTTTGATGATCGGCGGCTTCAAAGTCATGTCGGGTGCGATGACGGTCGGCATGCTGATTGCCTATCAGGTATTGATGGCGAGTTTTACCCGGCCGTTGAATAATTTCGTGCGTTTTGGCGGCTCCTTGCAAGAGTTGGATGCCGATATGAACCGGCTGGATGACGTATTGAAAAACCCGCAAGACAGCCTTTACGACAAAACGCGCGTCACCGATCCGCGTGCCGCAAATATGATCAAGCTCTCGGGTGAAATTGAGCTGCGCAATATTAGTTTCGGCTGGAGCCCGCTGGAGCCCGCGCTAGTGGAAGATTTTTCGCTGCACATCAAACCTGGGCAGCGGGTGGCGCTGGTGGGTGGTTCGGGCTCGGGTAAAAGTACCGTCGCCAAGCTCATCACCGGCCTATTGGAACCTTGGACCGGCGATATTTTATTCGATGGCATATCGCGCAAGAATTTGCCCGGTTCGTTGATTAGTAATTCGCTCGGCGTGGTGGATCAGGATATTTTTCTATTCCAAGGCACGGTGCGGGAAAATCTGACGATGTGGGATTCCACCGCACTGGATGTCTATGTGATGCAGGCCGCGCGCGATGCGGTGATCGCCGAAACCGTGGAAACCCGCGATGGCGCCTATCAGTCGATGGTGGAAGAAGGCGGCGGCAATTTTTCTGGCGGCCAATCGCAGCGGCTTGAGATCGCGCGCGCGTTGATTAGTAACCCGACCATGTTGGTGCTTGATGAGGCCACCAGCGCGCTCGATACCGCGACCGAACGCATCATTGATGACAACCTGCGCCGCCGGGGTTGTACCTGCATCACCGTTGCGCACCGCTTGAGCACGATCCGCGACTCGGACGAAATCATCGTCATGGAACGCGGCAAAATCGTGCAGCGCGGTACCCACGATCAGCTCAAGGCGCAGCCTGGGTTGTATCAAGAATTGATTAAGGAATAGGCGCATGAGTGCTGATGATGTAGTCGTTCCCGAAGTTGTAATTACTAACGCGCTGATTGAGCGTTTCACACTCGTCGGCGAACGCGTTGAACTTTCTGGGCTCAATCCGCTGCTCATTGAAGACCCCGACGCTGTTTATCTGGTCGAACGCGGCCGCGTCGAGCTATTTACCGTCGCCATTGAAGATCGTGAACCCGCTGGGCATCGCGCGCATTTTATTGGCATTGGCATCGGCGATTTACTGTTTGGCATGACCTTGCAGGAAGCCTTGGGTGCTGCGTTTTTGGCGGTCGGCAAGCTAGGCACAGTGGTTTGGCGCATGCCGCGCAAAGCCGTCATGAGCTTGGCAAACGACCCCGCATTGCGGGATCTACTGGCCACCGGCGTGGACCGCTGGGTGGAAGAACTTAGCCGCAGCTTGACCCGCGAAATTCAGCCGGTACCGATCTCGCACCACAATTTAACCACCGGCACAATCGAGGTGGAAAACCGCAAACGTGCGCGCGCGCAGACTGGCGTGGTGTGGTTGGAATGCGCGGATTCCTTGCTGCTGTATGTGGGCTTAGAGAATCTGAGCATGTCGGTGACCAAGCTGTTTCCGATCAGCGTGGATACCTGGGTCGAGGTGTCGAACCCGCGCAAAAAAGGTGCAACGTTAACGTCCATGCGCGGCGTCAGCGTGATTCAAGAAGCGCGCTATTGGGATGGCTTGGAGCTGTTTCACGACGCATTGTGCGCTTGCGAATTTTTAAACAAGCGCCTTTCCACCGTCGATGAAATTAATCGCATCGCATCTAAAGCCGCGAACACCCAGAAAGCCACCGAGGAAGCTTACGGCGAAATCTATTCGGTGTTGGCGCAGCCGGGCCGGAAAACCACCGAAGTCAAGATTGACCCCAGCGAACACCCTTTTGGCGCGGCCTCGCGCTTGGTGGGCGCGGCGGCAGGCATTGCCGTTCGGGTGCCTAAAGATATCGGCAAGATGAAAGCCATTGAAGATCGCTTGCAAGCGATTGGGCGCGCCGGGCGTTTTCGCGTGCGCGCGGTCGCGTTGCGCGACGATTGGTGGAACCACGATCAAGGCCCGATTTTGGCGATGACGGCCGAAGGCAGCGAGGCCGTGGCGCTTATTCCACGCAACCCGCACAGCTACGACTACATCGAACCCGCCACCGGCAAGCGCGGTCGCGTGACCGAAGCCTTCGCCACCACGCTTTCGCCCTTTGGCGCGACGTTTTATCGGCCCTTACCCGATGGCCCGATCAGCGCGTTTGGCCTGTTGACCTTCGGCCTGCGCGGCTTGCGTGGCGATGCGTTGACCTTGGTTTTGGTCGGCGTGCTGATGGGCGCGCTGGGCTCGTTAACACCGCTGTTTACTGGCCAGATTTTCGACAGCGTCATCCCCGAGGCGGAACGCGGCATGCTGATCCAGCTGGCGATTGCCTTGCTACTCACGGCGGTGGCGAATTTGGTGTTTAGCAATGTGCAACAGATCGCTGCCCTGCGCCTGCAGGGGCGTATGGATTATTCAATCCAGGCGGCGGTGTGGGATCGCTTACTTAATTTGCCGTCCGGATTTTTTAGCAGCTATTCCGCCGGTGATTTGGCGGATCGCGCCTCTGGTGTGAACCAAATCCGCCAGCTGCTGGCGGGTGCCGGCATCACTGCGATCTTGGGCAGTATTACCTCGGCGTTTTATGTGGTGTTGCTGTTTGTTTACAGCGTGAAGCTGGCGCTGGTGGCGATGGGGCTTACCTTACTGTTCGTGACCGTCAGTTTTTTGGCGAACTTGGCGCAGCTGCGCTATCAACGCCAAATTTTGTCGGTCAACGGCCGCATTGCTGGTTTGTTACTTTCCTTGCTATCTGGCGTCAGCAAATTGCGCACCAGTGGCGCGGAAGCGCACGCGTTCAAAACCTGGGCCAAGCAATATGCGCAAGCACGGCGCTTGCAATACATGGCCGGTTCGATTCAAAACGCGGTGCAAACCTTCAATGGCATCTTCCCGGTGCTGTCTTCGATGGTGATGTTTTTCGCGATGGTCAAATTCACCGGCGGCGACACCGGCGCATCGCTAACCACTGGCCAGTTCATCGCCTTCACCGCCGCCTACGGCGCATTTTTGGGCGCGATGGTGGCGCTGTCCGATGCAAGCTTGAGCTTGCTGCGCTCGGTGCCTATATACGAACGCCTGCGCCCGATTGTAGAAACGCCGGCCGAAGTCGATGGCGATAAAGATTCCCCCGGTGAATTGACCGGTGCAATTGACGTGTCGCACGTGCACTTTCGCTATTCGCCCGACAGCCCGTGGATTCTGACCGACGTCAGCCTAAGCATTCGCGCCGGTGAATTTGTCGCGTTTGTCGGCGGCTCTGGCTCCGGCAAATCGACTTTGATGCGCTTGATTGTAGGTTTCGAGAAGCCCGAAAAAGGCATTGTGTCCTTTGACGGCAAAGATCTAGCGACGCTGGATTTACGCGAAGTACGCCAGCAAATGGGTGTGGTGCTGCAAGACTCGCAATTGCTGCCGGTGGATATTTTCCGCAATATTGTCGGCACCAGTTCCCGCACCATCGAAGAAGCCTGGGAAGCTGCGCGCAAAGTCGGCCTGGAAAAAGACATTCGCCTGATGCCGATGGGCATGCACACCTACGTCATGGAAGGCGGCGGCAGCTTTTCCGGCGGGCAAAAACAACGGCTACTTCTCGCCCGCTCGGTCGTGCACAACCCGCGCATTTTGATCCTAGACGAAGCCACCAGCGCGCTCGATAACAAATCCCAAGCCCAAGTCACCGCCAGCACCGAGAAGATGCAAGCCACCCGCATCGTGATCGCGCACCGCCTAAGCACAATCATTAATGCCGACCGCATTGTGGTGTTGGATAAGGGCGTGATTAAAGAGATTGGTAATTTCGAGCAGTTAATGGCGATGAATGGGTTGTTTGCGGAGTTGGCGACTAGGCAGATTGCTTAAATGTGCTGGCATTCCTCATTTCTTGTGTTTGGATGCTAAATGTCGCTGAGCCTGGACCATATCTTTGAAGTAGTTGTTGACGAATCAACGTTCGTCAAGTTTATTGCCGCACTGGGTGCTGACTTTCGTTCCCTTGCACCACGCCGCCTAACTCAAGTGCCCCGATGCTAGGTATTCGCACGTCTGCATTTCAATTAGGCGACTCACTGTTCGTTGAAACTCAAATTGAAAGCGGCGGCCCTGATAAAGCGCAGTTGCGGGTGCGGCGGCGCTCAGAATCAAATTGACTTTGCGATCATAAAACTCGTCCACCAAAAACATAAAGCGACGCGCGGCATCTTCGCTATTGACATCAAACTGCGGCACATTGGACAGCACGACGGTGTTGAATTCGCGCGCCAACTCAATGTAGTCATGTGCCGAACGCGGGCCTTCACAGAGCTGTGCGAATTCGAACCAGCACACGTCGCCGCTCAGTTTATAGGCGATTATTTCGCGTTCGTTGACGTCTAAGGCAACCGCAGACTCGATCTCACTCGCGACCAAGGATTGAAACAGCGCATTGAGCGCGGATTCGGTATCGGCCGTCAATGGCGTTAAATAAATTTTCGCGTTGGTCAGCGCGCGCAAGCGGTAATCCCCGGCTGCGTCCAAGCGAATCACCTGGCAATGCTTTTCCAAAGCCGCAATCGCGGGCAAAAAACGTGCGCGCTGCAATCCATCTGGATAGAGCAAATGTGGCGGCAAATTACTGGTCGTCACCAACGTCACATTGCGCGAAAAAAGCCCCTCCAGTAGCCCGGAAAGAAGCATCGCATCGCCGATGTCGGTGACAAAAAACTCATCGAAACACAAGACGCGGCACTCTTTTGCGTAGGCCTCGCAGATCACATCCAGTGGGTCGCTGACATCGCCTAAGCGCGCCAGCCGCTGATGAATTTGCTGCATAAAATGATGGAAATGCACGCGCTTCTTTTCAGGAAACGGCAAGGATTGATAAAACAAGTCCATCAAAAAGGTCTTGCCACGCCCAACATCGCCGTAAATGT
>JANNYA010000071.1:0-17216 GCA_031409855.1 Rhodanobacteraceae bacterium
AGTCCGCTGACGTCCACCGCGGTCATGCGCGGGGTGGTGGTGCCGTCGCCGAGCTGGCCGAGGTAGTTACCGCCCCAGCACTTGACACCGCCGCCGATGGTGAGAGCGCAGGTGTGGGAACCGCCCGTCGCGATGGCGCTGACCCCGCTGGTCAGCCCGCTGACGTCCACCGGCGTGAGGCGCGTGTTCGTGGTTCCGTCACCGATCTGGCCGTTGGCGTTGCCACCCCAGCACTTGACCCCGCCGCTGGTGGTGAGGGCGCAGGTGTGGGCGAGGCCCGCGGCGATGGCGATGACCCCGCTGCTCAGTCCGGTGACGTCCACCGCAGTCAAGCGATCCGTGCTGGTGCCGTCACCGAGCACGCCGAAGTTGTTGTCGCCCCAACACTTGACCCCGCCGCCGGTGGTGATAGCGCAGGTGTGATCGCTGCCCGCGGCGACCCGGGTGATGTTAGTCAGCGGTGTCTGGGCTTGCGCCGAAGGGTGGTAGGTCGTCAACCCCAGACCCAGCAGCAGCGCGAGCACGCCCCACGCGCTGTTGAGACGCTGCAAGCCGCTCAGCGCGATCAATGCGATTAAGCTTCTGATTTTGTTCATGGTTGTCCTCTTCATATTGACGATTTCTTGGGCGATTTCTTGCGGTGGGTTGGTGGAACGTGACTAGACAGCGGCCCTTCGTGTTGCCAAGCAACGCGAACCTCAGAGGGATCGGCGTAGTTCCCGCTAGCCACGGACAAATTAAAACGCGCAAAAAGTCGCTCGCGAGGATCATTCCCGACGAAAAAATCCCGAATGCCTGAAGGCCGCTGCGCGGGTGCCTGTTCGGCTCGATATCGACGAACCAGGCCTAGCGCTGCATCCGGTAGGAAGAATCTGCCGGAAAGACCTGCGCCAGTTTGGGCAGGTATTCGGCTTGCAGGGCCCGGGCGGCCGGGTGATCCCCGCTGGCCGCGAGGATCCGGGCGCAGGCGACGGCGTAGCGGATGGTTCGCGGATTGGTCGCGCCCCGATCCGCGAGCATCATTTTGAAAGCCGCCGTCGCTTGCAGCGCCGCGTCCGCCGGATTGCCCTCCGCCATCAGGATCGTCGCGCGTGTCGCTGCGGCGCGGGCGTGAACTTCCTGCTCGACCCCCGCGCCGACCGCTTCGACCTGATCCAGCAGCACTCGCGCGGCGACACCCTCGCCGCGTGCGGTGTGCCATTGCGCCAGCGGCAGACGGGCGTAGGCGAGGCTGATCGGATTGGCGTCGCCCTCGCTGCGTTCGGCGATGACCGGGTGGCGGTCTGCGCGCCCTCGGTGTCGATCAACCGGGCGATGCCGAAGTCAAGCAGTTTCGGCACGCCGTCACGGTCCACCAGCACGTTGGCCGGCTTCAGATCGCGGTGGATGACCAGTTGTTGGTGGGCATGGGACACCGCATGGCAGGTCTGGATGAACAGCATCAGGCGGGCCCGCAGGTCCAGATTTCGACCGTGGCACCAGTGGTCAATGCGGATGCCGGCGACGTACTCCATCGCCAGAAAGGGGACGCCGTCACGATCCACGCCGGCATCCAGCAGGCGGGCGATGTTCGGGTGGTTCAACGTCGCTAGGATGCGTTGTTCTTCGATCAGACGCGAACGATGGGTCATCGTGCCGCTGTGCATGCGCTTCAACGCTACCTGCTGGTGCGCGCCGCCGACCGTGCGCTCGGCCAGCCAGACCACGCCCATGCCACCCTCGCCGATCGCTTCGATCAGCCGGTAATTGCCGGGAATCGTGGCTTCCACGTGCCATTGGGCAGCGATCTCGCCGGTCACCGCGCTGACTATTTCTGGCACGGCATCCAGCGCGTCGTCCTCCGTGGCCAGGATCAGCCAGTCCGCCTCGGCGCGGAGCCCCGTGTCGTCACCACACAGCGCGTCGAGCCGGGCGGCGCGTTCGGCCAGCGTCAGCTCCAGCACCTCGTGCACGATCTCCTGCGCGCGGGCGTAGCGCGAGGGCTCAGTCACAGCTAAGTTCACGCTGCAACCAGGCGCGCGCCATGCGCCAGTCGCGCACGACGGTGGGCCGAGCGATGCCGAGGACGTCGGCGATCTGCTCTAGTTCCAGCCCGGCGAAAAACTTAAGGTCGATGACTTCGACCTGGCGTGGACTGATCTCGCGCAGCCGCTCCAGCGCTTGGTCGAGCGCGAGTAACCCGGGCCCGGTATCGAGCCCCGTCTGGCCGGATTCATTCGGCAGGTCAATCTCGGTGATCAGCACCTGCACGTCTGTGGTCGGCCGCTTCGCCGCCGCGCGCCGACGCGCGTGGTCGACCAGCACGCGGCGCATCATCTGCGCGGCCAACCCCAGGAACTGGCTGCGATTCGCCGGATCCAGCCGCCGCTGGTCGGCCACCCGCAACCAAGCCTCGTGCACCAACGCGGTGGTCTGCAACGTATGGTTGCCGCGCTCCGCCCGCATCGCCCGCCCAGCCAGCGCCTTCAGTTCGGCGTATAGCAGGGGGGACAGCAATTCGGCACTGTTGCTAGCTGGGGCCTGTTCAGGCGCGTCGGGTGGGTCGAAGGGAAGCATGGGTCCTGAGAACTCCGGTTTGGGATGACGGGCCACTCCGGTCCGCAGGGCCGGAGCACCAGGACGCGGACGTGCTTCGAGCTCGAACGGCTGTGCCGAAGGGTGCCACAAACCAGAATCTACCAACAAAGGACAACAAGGGACATCCACAAGTCAGAATTTTCCAATCGAAACAACCGTCTTCAATACTCGACGCTTTTCATTCAGGCTATCTAACCACTTAGCGCTTAAAAAGCGCGGCAACTCGCTGCTCCGCGCGCGCCACTTGGTCACGCAATTGGTCGACATCGTCGTAAAAGCCATCGAGTTCGGCGGCACTGATGACGTCCCGGCTTTCTTCGCGCAAATATTCGCTGCCTGCATTGGCAAAACTTTCAAAGCGTGATTTTGCAAAATTGAGCGCGTTGCGTGCGCCGCGTGCTAGTTGAAAGCCAATCACATCACCGAATGCGGCAACAATCGGTGCGTCCCAATCCGGGTCAAACTTCTCGGTAATCTGCTGCACTTGCCGGGCAAGTTCCGCGTCGCCGCTGATATGAATTTTGCCCACGCTCAAGCTGGGTTTTGCCCCGGTCAAGCGCGCCAAACCGATCTGCAGCAGGCTGTTTAAATCGGTGCTGACCGTTAAATCCGCGACGTCACTCGGCTCGCTCAGTGCAAAGCGCAATTCGCCGGAGTGCACGCGCGCCAATAAACGTACAGCGGGCTTGGCCAGCGTGAGTGCAACGGCGCGCCCGTCCAGTTCCGTTAACCGGGCGCGTATTGCTGGATCCAGCGCCAGCACGCCTGCCACGGCGCGCTGTATCGCGCCGATGGCTAGGCGGCCGAAGCGTTCTTCTGCAGAACGCGAGAAATCCAGCTCAGACACTTTTATTGTGATTCCAAGGGATATACCTTGACCTCGACGCGGCGGTTCTTCGCAGCATTTTCCGGGTCTGAGGCGTCGGCAGGGCGGTTCCAGCCTATCCCCGCCACAGCAAACTGATTCGCTTGCAGACTTGGGAATTTCTTAATAATTGCTTCTTTCACCGAGTTGGCACGCGCCATGGACAGCTCCTGCACCGCGCTGTCGGGTACATTGCCCTTCATTGACGCATCGGTGTGGCCTTCAATCACAATGCGTGCCGCGCCATATTGCCCCGCCAATCGGCCCACTTCTTCAATCACGAAGGGAATTTGCGGGTCGTAGGGTTCACTAATGATTTTGCCATCGACCATACGTTCGTTGGTTTTGCTTAAGTCATAGGAATTCGGGAAGAATTGAATCACCACTGTCTTAGTTAAAATTTCGGGGCTTTCTCCCTGAATCGCACTGGCGGATAGCGGTACAAAATTGACGCCGTAATTGCTGGTTTGCGTCAAATACTTCTTCTCACCGGATAGTTTTTGCAGCACCGAAAAGTCGACCATTTGATCGAAACTGGTTTTCGTTGCATCTATGGCGGCGGCCTTGCGATACAGCATAAATGCGGTGTTGTAGGTCCGCTCAAAATTTGTTGGGTTGTTTTGATTGAGGAAAAATTCCCTATTTTCGGCAAAATTGGTCGGGTGCGCGTCGGCCAACATGCCTAAGGCGTCCGGGGCTGGAATGCCGTAAAACTCGGCCAGCAACGCCGCCACTTCTTGCTTCTTATTACCGTCTTCTAACGCCGCCATCGAATCAAAAATTTGCCGCACCATACCTTCGATAATGGCCGGGTGATCCTTGGCAAAATCAGCGCGCGCAAACCACACATCCGCGATCAGCTTGTTCGCTGTTTGCGTGCTAACCAACATGCGATTGCCTTTGGCTTCGCTCAAGTTATAGATATCCGGAGCCCACGTAACGACCGCTGAAATCGATTTGTCCGCGTTGAATGCAGCTGCGGCTTCAAAAGCGTTGGCAGTGAAAATCATGTCGACTTCGGCGGGATTAACGCCGCTGTTGATCAGTGTGTTGAGCAAAAAGAAGTGCGAGGGGGAATTTTGCGCTAGTACCACTTTTTTACCGGATAACTCCGAGGCAGTCTTGATGCCCGAGCGCACCACGATACCGTCGCCACCGTTACTCCAGTCAATTTGTTGGAAGATGCGCGGCATGACGCGCGAATCCTTGCGCAAGCCCTGCACCAACAGGGGCAGCATATCAACCGTGGCCCAACCGGTATGCACTTGCCCGCTAGCGAAGGCGTCGCGCATTTGCACCGGGTCGTCGATCAAAATCAGCTCGACTTTAAAGCTCGAACCATCCGCGGCTTTCCAGACTTTGCCGGGTTTAGAACCGCCGTTGGCGTACACAATCGGTGCCCAGCCGGCCCACACGTTGAGCGCCATTTTGATTGTGTTGTCCTCCAGCGCCGCGTAGTTGGAAACGCCTTTGACTTCCGGTAAACGTTGCGCCGGTTGGAAGGAATATTCCTTGACCGTGGTGGCAACGCTGGAGCTGTCCGGCGCTTCGGTGCTGCCCGCAGGCGCGTCAACCGGATTGGTATCAGCCTGCGACTGAGCTTGCGATTGCACCACTGCAGGTGCATCTGCAGCACGGTTTTGGAACCTATAAAAGGCATAGCCAAGTAGGCTCAAAATGACCAGCAGTACGACGAAATAAAACGCTGGCTTGGGTTGTTGACTCATGGTGTGAACTCCGTAAATGAAAAATCTGTATACCGTTTAGTTCGTCTGTGCTGGCCCCAATTGCTTTTCCGCAGGCGCGGATTGCGAGGTTTCCGGCGTGCGTATACCCATCTCAACTTCCATGCGCTTCAGCGCGTCTTCTGCCATCTGCCCTTCCATCCGTTCTTCGGCTTCGATGCTGGCAATGCCTTCTTGACTCATATCTGAGCTAACGCGCACCGCAGCGCGATTGCGATCAATTTTCTTTTGCATCACGTCTTCCAACTGACCAAAGTCGGTGGTGACGTTAAAATTGAATTGTTCAGCCAGCTTCGCAACTTCGGCTTCGGCTTCGCTCATTTTTAGATCAGCTTCTTGCTTGTCGATGCGATTGCGCACATCGCCCAGCTTTTTCATCGCGTTCTGAATTTTTTTCAGGTTATTTTCGTAGCTACCCTCGTGCATCGCCAATTGCTCTTGGTTTTGCTTGAGTTCGGTGCGCGCTTTTTCAAGCTCCAGCGCGAATTTCGCCGCCGTTTCACGATCACCGGCTTTCAAATACGCCTTGGTTTGCGCCTCAAGCTTGGCAACGTGTGCTTCATTGGTTTTCACCTGACGCGTCACTTTTTCGACCAGCGCGCGATACATTTCCAGACCGGTGCGGCCTTCTTTGAGCTGTTCCACCGAACGGTCATACTCGTAGCGCATCTGTGCCACCGGGTCGGCTTCGAAGAATACGTTGGCAAGTTTATTTAGCTGCGCGCGAAATGCGGCCCACATTTTCCCAAAAATCATTGTTGTCGCTCCGTTAAAGTGTTTAATGCCAAGACTGATTATGCCGAAACTGTAATGTTTTCGCAGGTTAGTTGGTGGCTTAGAGTTGCTCCGGTGGAATCGATTCCCGACCGACGAGGCGGTCGTACCTAAGTATTCGTCAAGGCAGAGAAAATAAAATCAGATTAAGCCTGAGCCAACCCAATGCGACTTTGCTCGCCCAATGGCAAAGTAATTTCCGCGACGCAGCCCGTTTTGTTTTCACCTAGTAAATTATCGGTGCGATTGCGCAGATTCAGCACGCCACCATGCGCTTCAACGATTTGTCGCGCCAGCACCAAGCCGATGCCGCTGCCGCCGGGCTTGGTGGTAAAAAACGGCACGAATAAGTTATCGGAATTGGCCAGGCCCGTGCCTTCATCCAACACTTCAATGAGTACGTCTTTTGCGCGCACCTGCCAGCGCACCTGCACGCCGCCACCGGTAACTAATGCTGCTTCGACGGCGTTTTTCACCAAATTGATCAAGACCTGATCAATTTGATCAGCATCGAGCGATAAATTTATTGGGCAGCCTTCGATCAATGTTGCGGCTTTGCGCGGATCAAATTTGGCGGCGCGGCGCAGCAGCGGCACCAATTCCGTCGGCGCCAATTTCGGCGGCGGTAGGCGCGCAAGCGTGGCATACGCCGTCATAAATCGACTCAAACCACCGGCGCGGTCCGCAATGGTGGCTAGACCATCGCGCATATCTACTTCCCAATCATGCGCGCGTGGATCACGCGCCAAGATCCCGCCTAGGCTTTGCGCCATGGATCGAATTGGCGTCAGGGAGTTATTCAATTCATGCCCGAGTACGCGGATCAAGCGCTGCCAAGCGCCGCGTTCTTCTTCACGCAGGGCGCGCGTCATATCGCTCATCACCAGCAACTGGTGTTCACGACCACGATCACGGAAGGTGCGCCGATGCACCTCGAAACGCCCCTGCCCGCCCGGAAATCCATGGGGCTCGACGCGTTCGGCGGAGCCGCCTAAAAATTCGGCTAACGCCATATCGTGCGCGTTAATCGTGCCGATATCTTTCGCGCGGATACGAAATAGCGCCAGCGCACTTTTATTCGCCAGCCTGAGCACCGCATCTTCATCGAAAGCAAGCACGGAAACATCGACCTCATCCAAGACCTTATTGAGCAATGCGCTGGCTTCCTGCGCGCGCAATCGCTCGGATTTGAGCGTTTCTGCCAATAGATTAACTTTCGAGACCAACGTACCCAGCGCGCCGGGTCGGGTGCTGGCGCGCAAGGTGTAATCGCCTTCGCGCAATGCTTCCAATAAATTCGTCGCGGTATTGATCGGATAAAACAATTGCTGCACGAAGCGACTAATAAAGAACACGGTCGCAGCGATTACCAACAACACCGTCAAAATTTTGATCCACGTTTCCCAAGATTCGGCGTAAGGCACCGCAACACAAGCCAGGATCACGCCGGGCGCTGCCATTAGCGCAGCACGCAGCCATACGGTGCGCTCGAAACTGGTTTCTTTAGCCACGAATAGTGCTTTTTAGATGTAGCGCTGAGAACCGATTGTCTTTGCGAGCATGAACTTCGTCATTGCGAGCGCAGCGAAGCAATCTCGCTGTGACCGTCGAGATTGCTGCACTGCGCTCACAATGATGAAGACGCGCAGTTTGGATCGCAGCAATCACCACGTCAAATCATCAGGAATTTGATGTTTAGGGTCACTGTAAGCGGGATCCTCTACCGGCAATACCGCTTCCGCACTTGCGCCCATCAGCGCGATAAATTCTGGCGCCACGGCGTGTACCGCTGCGACAATCGCATGCGGCAACAAACTAAAATGGCCGTCTAATTGCACAATGCCCAACTCACCGGCGTTGAGCTGGGTGCGCTGCTCGGCGGTCAAATAAATGCGCCGAATTTTGCGCGCGTACTCAAAATGCCGCACAACTAGTTCTGCCGTGTCGCCTTTCGGCGAGACTTGGACACCCTCATTCGTGTTGACGGCTTTGCCTGCAATCAATGCCAGCGCTTGGTTTTTGCGCGCACGCTTGGCCAGCGCTTTTTCCACGTTTAGCCGCTGCGCTTCCTGCAACTCTTTTTGCGCGGCCAGATCACGGGCGCGATAAAGCTCGGCCAGCGAGGGCTCAACTGGCTTTGGTGGCGCTTTGGCAGCTGGGGCTTGATATTTCGCCGGACGCGGCGCGGGTTTGGGCTTTGCGGCGTCGCGTTTAACCAAACCTGCGGCGATCAATTGATCTTTCAGGGAAAGGGACATTAAAAAAATCCTAAATCTTTTTCAAGGAAAGGCTGTTGTGAAACCATGAACCTCGTCTTAGCGAGCGCAGCGAAGCAATCTCGTATTCCAGTCTAGGCGTGCCTAGATCGCTTCACTGCGTTCGCGATGACGAATCTTCGATAATTTGCAAAAATAGCTCATGGGTAGTCTAAGCGACACCGATCTCGGTACGCACATCAAATAATTCTGGGAAAAAGGTTAGATCGAGCGCTTGTTTGAGAAACGCCACTCCAGCACTGCCGCCGGTGCCGCGTTTATAGCCAATAATGCGCTCCACCGTTTTCATATGACGAAAACGCCAAAGTTGGAATGCGACCTCGACGTCCACCAATTGCTCGCAGCAGTGATAGGCATCCCAATACTTCTGCGGCGCTTCATAGATTTGCTTGAATACCTGCACCAGTTCCGGCTTGCGCCGATGCGGCTCGGAGAAATCGCGGGCTAGACAGGAATCAGGAATCGCATGGCCGTGACGCGCCAAATAACTCAAAAACACATCGTAAAGACTAGGCCCATGCAGCACCGCAGTCAGGCGCGCAAATTTCTCCGCATCGTGCCCAAACACCGCCAAGGTATCGGCGTTTTTGTTACCCAATAAAAATTCAATGGTGCGGTATTGCTCGGACTGAAAACCACTGGCTGGCCCAAGCGCGTGACGAAAACCCAGATATTCGCTCGGCGTCAGCGTTTCTAGCACCGCCCAGGTTTCATACAGCTGCTTTTGGATGTGTTTGACGCGCGACAGCACTTTCAAGCTCAAATCCACGCGATCCGCATTTAAATGTGTGATCGCCGCGCGTAATTCGTGAATCACCAACTTCATCCAAAGCTCAGAGGTTTGGTGCGCCACAATAAACAGCATTTCATCGTGATTAGGCGGCTCGCAACGCGGATTTTGCGCGCTAAGCAGTTGATCCAGCGACAAATAACCCGCGTAACTTAAGCGCTCGCGCAAATCTAGATGCAGGCCCTGATCGAGAGGGCGAATGTTTTCCGCGCTCATTCGTATAGCTTCAAAGTATCACCGGTCATCACATAGGCGGTGGCGGCAATGTCATTGCTCAGTCGCTCGGTTTTGATGGTGCCTTCCAACCAATAAGCGTTGAACATATCTGCCGCTGCAATAGGCATTGCCATCTTGACGTAGACAATATTATTTGGCGGCGGCGGTGGCACGTGGATGCAGGCACCAAAATATGGCACGAAAAAAAACTCGGTCATTTGCCCCTCGTCGGTCTGTTCAACCGGCACCACATAGCCCGCAAGGCGAATTTTAGTATTGTTTACACCCGGTACCGTGGCAAAACTACCCTCCTGCTCGCCTTTGGCATCGTGATTGACCGGCAATCCTTGCGCTTTTTGCAAGGCCTCGACTTCGTCTTTCGGCATCAAATCAAGCCATTCCATATCTTTATAAGCGGTGTTCGCTGCGGCAAGCGCAAAGCCAGCACAGCCGACGAACGCGAATGCAATAAGCAATTTTTTCATCCAATCAGCGGCAAAACTATTTTTTAGAGCAGCAACCAGCGATTTTTTCACGATTTTGAACCGTCTTTTTTGGCCTGCGCCAGAACCCAGGACTTTACCGCAGCCACCGCGTGCCGGTAGCAGCCCAGACACGCCCAAACTTTGGGCATTCAGCTAAGTTGCCGCGCCCGCTCAGGCGGAAGCCGCTGTTTTGCGCTACATTCAGCCACACTTACGTTTGTTCATCTGATGACTGTGTCCAATAACTTCCCTCAGGCAATTCCTGGCTATCACATGCTGCGCGTTTTGGGCAAAGGTGGCATGGCGGAGGTGTATTTGGCGCATCAGGACTCGGTGGATCGTGAGGTCGCGCTGAAGTTGATGAGTCGCCATCTATTGAGCGATCCGCGCTTTGCCGAACGCTTTCTGCGTGAGGCGCGCATCGCGGCAAAATTGCAGCATCGCCACGTGGTGAGCATTTTCGATGTCGGCGTGAGTGGTGAACAACCCTACATCGCGATGGAATACCTTTCCGGCGGCCCGGTGATGCCGGTTGATGATCAACCACTGGACAGTGATCTAGCGCTGCGAGTGGTCTTTGAGATGGCGCTTGCCTTGGATTATGCGCACAGCAAGGGCTATATCCACCGCGACGTCAAGCCGGATAATATTTTGCTGCGTGATGATGGCTCGTGCGTGTTGAGCGATTTTGGCATTGCGCGGACCGTTGATAGCGCCACGATGATGACCAACGCGGGTTCAATCGTGGGTACGCCGTACTACATGAGCCCGGAGCAGCTGCGTGGCAAAGAAGTCGATGGCCGCGCTGATTTATACAGCTTGGGCGTGGTGTTTTATCAAATGTTGACCGGCAAAGTGCCCTACACCGCCAGTGATAGTTTGGCGATTGGCATTATGCACATGACCGCACCGATGCCGCGCTTACCGGGAATACATGCGCATTTGCAGGCGCTGTTAGATCGCATGCTTGCGAAAGAAGCCTCGGATCGCGTACAGACAGGGCGCGAATTGGCCGCTTTGGTGCGTGAGGCGCAGCTCGATGAACGCTCATCACAGCGCGGCATTCGCACCGAGCAACAGTCCGCCTTGCCAGTTGCCGCCTTGCCCAGCACGCGCAAGATTGCGCGTATTGAACCGCAATTTGATGCCGCAGCTTCGTTTAATTCAGCGCCGACAGGCGAGCAAGGTTTTAACGTAACCGTGCAGCGCCCAAGCGCGCTGCCACCAGCCAATGCCCGCGACCGAAGAGAACCTAGCATTCCGGCAAACGTTCTGGGCTCAGCTATAGCAAACGATAGGCGCGTTGAGCCGACCTTGGGCCGGCCCAAACCGGTGCCACGCGCCGAGCCCGCATTCGGTCAAATAGATCCAGCAATGGATCAAGCCGCGTGGCGCAAGCCGGTGCCGCAGCGTGCGCCATCGCGCGGTGTGTGGCCCTGGATTGCCGCTGTACTCATTCTTCTCGGTGCTGCGGGTGCGTATCTAAAACGCGAGGAACTTGGCACGCTGATCGCTGGAAATCAGGCGGACAGCGGCGGCGCAGAGATCGCGGAACTGATGACTCAGGCAGAAAGTGCCGAGGCCGCCGGGCGCTGGTTCGACGACACTAAATTCGACGCGATTTCGCTATATGAACGCGCGGTGCAAGCCGCACCTGAGAATGCCGAGGCAAAAGCCGGGCTCGCGCGCAGTTTGTCGACGTTGTTAACGCAGGCGCAGGATTTGCTCAGCGCTGAACCAACGCGCAGCGCTGCAATACTTGAGCGTCTGGCAAGGCTGCATGCGGACGATCCACGCGTCGCTACCTTGCGTGCGCGCTTGGGCCAGCCTAGATCCAGCGTTCCAACGCCGCCAGCGGGCGTCCCGGCGGTACCGCTCGAACAGCAATTGCAACTTGCGCTCAAGCTTGAGCGGTCACGCGAATGGCTGGGTGCACGCGGTGCGCTAGCGCGCTATTTAGCAGTGCTAAATATCGATCCAAACAACGCGCAGGCGATATCTGGCGTGGCGGCCAGTGAAGCTGCGGCAGCGGAACTGCTGCAGGGCGTGATTGCCAGTAAAGATGCCGCGGGGATCGAGCGGATTCAGCGCGAATGGGAAAGTGCGCAGCCCGAATCCGTCACGCGACAAGTGCTGATGCGTCAATGGCGTGCACTGCAAAGTGATGGTGACCAACAGCGCGCCAATATCTCGGAACTGCTCAATCAGGCAAAGATCGCCCTGGCTGCCGGGCAATTGACCTCGCCGCCGGGGCAAAGTGCCGCCGATTTGTTTAAGGCCGTTTTGACCTTGGACCCAAACAATGCGGTCGCGCGTGAAGGGCTGCAAAAAATCGTAGCTGCCCTGATCAGTCAAGCTGAAAAGGCCATCACCGCCTCAAGTTTCGATATGGCGGAACGACTCATTCGGCAGGCTTCCGAACGCGGTGCCAGCGCCAATACTTTGCGCGCGATTAATGCAAAGCTTGAAGCCAAAATCGCCAGTGGCCGCGTCCCAACCCCGCCGCCGGTCGTACTTGATAACACGGACAATGATCCACGGCGCATGCAACTGCTAATCGATATCGATAGCGCGATTGCGCAAAACGCACTGCTCGACCCACCCGGCGCCAATGCCTTTGATTTGCTCCGGCAAGTGCAGCGACTTGGGCCCGGCAGCGATATTGCAATGCGCATTGAACGGTTAAGCGTTGCACTCAAAGTGCAGCTCGGGCAAAGCGTGGAAAATAGCGATTTTGAGAATGCCGCGAACATCTTGAGCTCATTGCGCTCACTAGGCCCAGACAAAGCGCTGGATGGCCTGCGCGGACAGTTGCTGGAAAGTGTAATTAGCGATATACACGCCAAAATTGGCGCTGGCGCATTGGACGCCGCTGAGCGTCGATTGAGCCTGCTCAAGCAAATTGATAGCCGCCACCCGGAAATTCCAGAGCTGCAACTGGAACTCGTTAGCGCACGCGGCGCGGGTTGAACAGTCCGAAATTGCTTATTTAAGTGTGTGGTCTACTAATTTAACTGCGTCAGTTTAGGTAGCGTTTCATTAGCACCAAAATATCCGTCACTAAACTGAGCGTTTGATAAATTTAAATTCCTTTTCGCGTGATTTATTACTTAATCCCATGCAGTCTAGTGGCGGCTCTCGCAAAATGTGAGACCTTAAACACAAATTAACACTATTTGCTGCGACTGATGTATGTATTTTGGCGTCGCATCTTTACAAAAGGAACGTTTATGAAAATCAACAAATTAGCGCTAATCGCAGCCGTTTTTATTACCGGTACCGCACAGGCTGCGGAACTGAGCTTTGACACTCTGCGTTTGGGTTACACGCAGTTTGACACCGATTGTTCGAGCGATTGCGATGGCCTTAACCTCACTGGCAGCGTCGCTTTTAACGAGAATTTTTTCGGCAAGCTCGATTACAGCCATTACAATGGCGACGTCGGCCTGACGTTTGTCGACGTTGGCTATCGCTGGAATCTTTCTGATGCCTCGGCTTTTTTTGCGACGCTAGGGCTTGCACGAGTCGATGTAGGTTCCGGCAATGCTTCTGATCCGACTTTGGGCATAGGCTTACGCGGGATGGTTGCACCTTCCTTTGAATTAGAAGGTAATTTGCGCTACATCGTCGGCTCTTCCGGCAACGGCGATGCGGTTGCAGAATTTGGTGGCACCTACTTTTTCACCGACACACTCGGTTTAAACGTTGCACTTCGCGGCGGTGACGGTTTCACCGGTGCTTTAGTCGGCGCACGTTTTAACTTCTGATCGCTAAAGTTGAGTTCATCCCGTGCGATAACTCATAAACTTGCCAGCGTCGATCACAAAAGATCGCCGCTGTCTTCATTTAAAAGTTTTAGGGCTGGCAACTACAAGCGCCGAATCTGCGCGCCTAGACCGCCTAACTTGCTTTCGATGTGCTCGTAACCGCGGTCTATGTGATAAATCCGGTCGATCACGCTTTCGCCCTGGGCCGCAAGTGCGGCTAGCACCAAGGATGCGGACGCCCGTAAATCAGTCGCCATCATAGGCGCACCGGAAAGTTGCTTCACGCCGTGGATTGTTGCCGAGTGGCCGTGCAGGCGAATATCAGCGCCGAGTCGCATCAGTTCTGGAATATGCATCATGCGGTTTTCAAACACGGTTTCGGTAATTGTGCCCACGCCTTCAGCAACGCAATTGAGCGCGCAGAACTGTGCCTGCATATCGGTTGGGAACGCCGGATAGGGTGCAGTGGTGATATCGACGGCTTTTGGTCGCCGCCCCGCCATATCCAGGCTAATCCAATCCACACCCGTATCAATATGCGCACCCGCTTCTTGCAACTTTTCCAGCACTGCATCGAGTGTGCCCGGGCGCGCGTGCGTGGTGCGTACCCTGCCACCGGTCATCGCGGCAGCTACTAAAAACGTGCCGGTTTCAATGCGGTCTGCCAGTACGGAAAAATCCGCTGCGTGCATCCGCGTCACACCTTCAATGGTGATGGTATTCGTGCCGGCACCGCTGACTTTTGCGCCCATCGCATTTAAAAAATCAGCCAAATCGACAATTTCAGGCTCTTGTGCGGCATTCTCGATCACGCTGGTGCCAGTGGCCAGCACCGCCGCCATCATGGCGTTTTCGGTGCCGGTAACGGTCACGATATCCATCCAAATCCGCGCGCCCACGAGTTTCTTTGCAGTGGCGCGAATGAAGCCATTTTCAACGTGTACTTCAGCGCCGAGCGCCTGCATCGCCTTGATATGCAAATTCACAGGACGCGCACCGATTGCGCAACCGCCAGGCAAAGACACTTCAGCGTGCCCGTATTTGGCGAGCAATGGGCCTAGCACCAAAATTGATGCGCGCATGGTCTTTACCAGCTCATAAGGAGCCACCGTGCTGTGCACACCGCGCGGGTCAGCAACTACTGAAGCATCATCACCGAGGACAAACTTCATCCCCATTTGCCCAAGCAAAGCAATGGTTGTTGTTACATCATGCAGATGCGGCACATTGCGGATCGTCACCGGCTCATCCGGCAGCAGTGCCGCGCACAATATCGGTAACACCGCATTTTTGGCACCCGAAATTTGCACCGTACCATTGAGCGGCACGCCGCCAGTAATGCTCATTTTGAACGGCATCGTCTTAGGCCTCGGCTGGTGTGAGGGTTTTCAGCGCCAACGCGTGAATCGCGCCGCCCATTTTGTCGCCCAAACAGGCATAAACCATGCGATGCCGGGCCAAGGGCAACTTGCCCACAAACTGCGCCGAAACTACGCGCGCCTCAAAATGCACGCCATCTGCGCCTTCGACGTGGATATCGCTACCCGGTAAACCGGCGGCAATCATTTGGTGAATATCGTTGGCGGTCATACGGCTGCTCTTAAATTCCGAAAGAACGCGAATGCTAGCTGCGCCTGGGTGTACAGCGATCAAATTTGACGTCGCTTAAGCAGACGGGCGCTTGGATTGCTAGCAAAATTCCCGAATTGCAAAACTAGCAACCTGCCACAAACTCACTAATGAAATTTGCGACCCGCTCAGGATGCGTCAAAAACGGTGCGTGTGCTGCGGCCAATAATTCGGCTCGACCACGACACAATCCAGCTGCAGCTAAAATCGCCTGCGGCGGCACAATGCGATCTCGTCGGCCACCAAGCCACAAACTTGGAACCCGCAAGTCAGATAGTCGAGCACGCAAGTCGATGTTTTCCAGCATTGCTAGGCCAGCCATCAAGGCCATTGGGTCAGGTTTGCCATGCGCGTAAACCTCGGCTCGCAGCCAGCGCAGTTCGGCCTTTTCATTTGGCGAACCCAAGGTTTCTAGCGCTAAAAAGCGATCAACGACTGCCTCCCAATCATGAGTTAGTGCATCGGCGAAACTCTTAAGCGCAGTCGGTGCCATGCCGTTTGGCCAATCCGGATTTGCAACAAAACAGGGCGAACTCGCTATAGGCACTACAGCACGTATCGCATTTGGAAAATCCAGCGCTAGTTCTGCTGCAATAGCGCCTCCCAAGGACCAGCCAACCAAGGTTGCGGGCGCTAAATGAGTCAAATAGGCAGCTAATTCAGCAACGACTTCATGCAATACAAAATGCTGATTGGCGCTGCGTCCATGCCCAGGAAGGTCAACGGTATGGACGGTGAAATCGGATTCTAAACATGAGGCAAGGCGTGCAAAAATGCCGCCATGCATTGCCCAGCCGTGGATTAGTAATAGCGGTGGACCGCCTCTACCCTGAGTAAAAACATGCATTTACTGATCGCTAGGCAGCGGCGCACGGCCTTATTTAGCTAAACCGACGCCCCAGCAGCAAAACACCGCAGAGCAAAATAATGCCGCCAAATATATTCAAGCTTGGCACGCTGCCTAAAACGACCGTTCCATTCACGCAGTGCGGTGGCCCGATCGTCAAGCTTTCAATTCCCGAAATTGCAGTTGCCGTGCTTAACGTTGCAACCCCGGTATCTGCATTGATGCGATAAATTTGGCTTGGCAATAAATCCAGTCGTACATCACGGCGCTCCGCTGATGCCCAAAGCTGCCCAGAACTATCGCTCGCCAGTCCGCCACCTTCAATGAAATTTACCCCTGCACCAAAACTTCCCACCAAACTCGATGCACCGGTTTCAACATCAATACGGTAGAGCTTGTCCGTACCCAAACCGTACATTTGGCCATTGGCAACTGCCAAATCAGTAATGCCGCCGACCAAGCTAGCGCCATTACCTATCACCTCAAACAAACCCGTTACGGTGTTAACCCGGTAAAGTGTTTTTGAATTAAGCGCCGCCGCGTAAAGTTGCCCAGTGCACGAAAACGCAATACTTAAGTCTTGCGGATTAAAACCAGTCGTAAGCCGTGTATTACCTTGTATGTTATTCACTGCGGTCGCAAAGCCATTGGCCGTACTGATGGAAAGTAACGTTTTGGTATCGTCATCAACGCCAAACAATTTTCCGGCAGTGTCTAACGCTAATCCTTCAACATCTTCAAATACACCACCAATCGGCCCGAGCGGGCCGACCATCGTCGATTCCCCCGTGCGCAAATTGATTTTGTACAGGCGATCTGCAGTTGCTGCGGTGTTTGCATCTGAGCTAACGACAAAGCCTGTTACGTCGTCGGCTTTTGCCAAATCTTCCAAAGGCGTTGCGCCATTAGGCAAATCCTGCGCGCGAGCCTGCGCGCAATACAGAAAAGCGAAAGACAAACAAAATAAGGCTGTGGGCGTCGCCATGGCTTTCATGTACTTTTAATGACTTTCATAGACGATTCGGGCGGCCTCTACGGCATTTGTTATGGCGCTCTAACGGCGCTTTGAAGATTATAGTAACAAACTCTAATGAAAACTGCTAACAGCCTTGTCCAATGAGGTATGAGCCTGAGTTCGCGACGTGAATCCAAGCAGGCGTGAGCCTGAAATTGGATTAGGCGAGGTGGTTTTGATGAGTTGATCATTCAAGGATGGTGATCAACATGAACGAAACACGGCTAACG
>JANNYA010000072.1:0-31066 GCA_031409855.1 Rhodanobacteraceae bacterium
TTTTCCTTGTCGACCTATGAATGTTATCTTAGGTGACAAGTAGTTTGTCAGATGGGGATATATCCACCAGTTATGCTGCGCCGAGGGGTTGAGGGCGAGACCGTAATCCGAGTGCTGGTATCAAGTACTGGGGTGGCACTAAAGATTGAAGTTTATTTGACTAGTGGTCATGAAGAATTTGACGCATCCGCGATTCGTGCGGTGGAAAACTTTCGCTTCTCTGCGGCGATGAAAAATGGCGTTCCGACAATGGCCTGGGCGCAAATACCTGTTGCATTCCGTATAGCGAAATAATTTGAAATAACATTGTTAAAGACTTAGAGCTGGGCTTTGCATTTAGAACTACAGGTGCTGGGCTTTGCGGCTAAGCACCGCCCGGCGATTGGCTTTAAATGCCGCAACGCGGCAACATGTGATAGCCCAGGGCAACGCCCTGGGAACGGTTAACAACGAAACTAGCCCTGAAGGGGCGACACACTATGCCGCAATCGCTCGCCCAAATCCTTGTGCACCTTGTATTTTCTACAAAAAACCGAGAACCGTGTCTGGTTGACAACCTACGCGATGAACTACACGCCTACATTGGCGGGATTGTGGACAGGCTAAACGGTACCTTGTAAAGGCAGGCTCGGTCGCCGATCACATCCATCTATTGGTATCACACCCGCGTACTTGCGCGCCGTCGGAACTCATACAGCAAATCAAAATAGGTTCGTCGAGATGGCTGAAAACTAAAGATGCGCGATTTGCTGAGTTCCATTGGCAAAGTGGCTACGGAATGTTTTCGATTAGTCCAGCGCATCGGGTCGATCTTGAGGCCTACATCGCCAATCAGGCAGAACATCATCGCAAGGTGACGTTTCAAGAGGAATATTGTCGATTGTTGGAAAAATATGGCCTTCAATTTGATGAGAATTACGTTTGGGATTGACGACGAAGGTGATGTGAAAAGTTTCCTGTTGGCTCGTTTGCCAAGGCAAACAATCAAATGCCCGAAGCGAGGGTGTAATCAACTTCATGGCGCCCTTTCAGGGCTTGCCAATTTTATGCATGCGAGACCCAGGGCGTTGCTGGGCTATCACATGTTGCCGCGTTGCGGCATTTAAAGCCAATGCCTTGCTCAAGCTACTCAAACTGGCGCGCCGATCAGTTTCACTATTCTCGCGCACAATCAATCGCAAAATGCTGTGGCAAGCATGCCGTAAATCGGCACCGATCGCCGGGCGGTGCTTGGCAGCAAAGCCCAGCACCTGCTGCTCGACATGCAAAGCCAAGCGATAGGCGTCGGCATAAATCGGCAAATGCTGGTAACGCGCCATGCGTTTAACTCGCTCAAGTTAGATGTGCTTAAAAATTTCGGCGGCGCGGCTTACGCCGCGCGAAGGGCCGCTGCGCGTCCTAAACTACAAATAACCAAAGTGCCAAATCATCAAGCACCAAACTCAGGAACGCCGTACACACAACGCCCGACCGCTGAAGGTGAGGGCAACGGTGAACGAGTCCCAAGTGCCATCGGCCAAATGCACGAACCAAGCCTCGGAGGCACCGTTTTGTTCATTAGTCCAGTAGCCACCGCCGGTAAAGTTAATCAACGGCGTTGCAACTTTGATGGAATAGTTCGTTCCTTGGTAATTCAGCAGTATCGTTTTTTTGCCGCTTGCATCGTACATACTTTGCAAATTCCCCGTGCTGGGCAATGTCCAACCACTGCCCAAGCCCGAACAATACTGCGTTGCATTCGTCCAATTGATGTCGCTACCGTTGTCGCGTTCCGCCCAAATTAGATTCTGTTCGTTATCTTTGACACCTTCAGAAACACGCTTAAAGCGTTCTGGCGGCGCGGGCGGCGGCAAGGTTAATTGCACCACCGACTGACGCCCGGCCTCGACGGTTTCGGTTTGCTCGACGCGGGTTTCAGCGCCCACGCATTCGATCAGTTGTTCGCCTGGGTCGATCGGCAAACGATGGGTGGCTTGGGCTTCTAGCGTGCCACGATCTTCGCCGTTGATGGAGAGCTGGCAGGTCGTGTCGGTTTTGATCACGAGCGTCGCCTTTTTGGCGGATGCGGCCGCTGCGGCGTCAGCTAACACTTTTGCGGCCTGCTGCTGGGCGCGCTTGGCGGCTTGTTCGCGTTCGGTCACGGCGGCGGCATCGCGCTTGAGCTGCGCTTGGCGATTGATTTCCGCTTGGCGCGCGGCGTTTACCTGCTTCGCCTTTTCTGCCGCTGCTTGTTCGGCCTGTTTGATCTGGGCTTCGACTTGTTCGATGGTGGGTGCGTCGCTGCTGGACTGGGCGGCGGCGGCGTTAGTGGCGACAAAAGCGAGTAAGACCATCGTTAAAAGTGCGTCGCGCATGCCGGGTATCCAGAAAAAACTACAGTCAAGAGCATAACGGCTGCAAGGGTCGTAATTAAAGTAATGCTTGTGTTTTACTTACCGTGCTGCGTGTGCCGTAAATCAAATTGCTTTGGAATTCGCTGCCCACGGCGGATGCAAGCATGGTTCGTGGCGCATGCCGGTCGGGCGCTGACCATGCGTTTTTTGTATGGACAAGTTCGCGGCGTGATGAGCAAGTTGGGATTTACCAAAAAACTATGTCATTCAAAACATACTTCAATGTGGTATCTTTGCCCATGTACACAATTATCGAACTGCCAACATTCACTGAAGACGCCGCCGAACTTTGGAGCGAACAACAGCGCGCGGAGTTTTGCACTTGGCTTGTCAACAATCCCGATGCGGGCGATGTCATACCGGGTGCAAGCGGATGCCGCAAAGTGCGCTGGAGTTTGAGCGGTACCGGAAAACGGGGCGGGGTGCGGGTGATCTATTTTAATCGCTTGCCGGAGGGCTTAATTTACCTGCTGGCGATCTTTGCAAAATCAGTTCAAGGCGATATTCCGCTTGCGACATTGCGAGCAATTAAGGACACGATCAATGAAAACTAAGTCTCGCGTGAGCGACACGGCAAACAAATCAATTACCGGCGAAGAACTAGGGCAAAAACTGCTTAACGCGGTGCGTGAAATGAAGGCTGGGATTGGCAAAGTCGTTTACTCACCAGTGACCGATGCGCGTGAAAAATCTGGCCTATCGCAGTCGCAATTCGCGGCATTGCTTGGTGTTTCGGTGCGCACCTTGCAAGCGTGGGAGCAAGGCCAACGCCACCCAAGCGGTGCAGCGCGCACGCTGATAAAAATCGCGCTGACTCAGCCGGGGGTTTTGCGGAAGTTGGCGGCTTGAGTATGAAACGTGAGTACGACTTCAGCAAATCAAAGCGCGCGAAAGATATTCCGCACTTGGTACGAATTCGGGATGCTGCGAATATTGTTAAGAAGCCACTCAGTGAAAAAGAACTGTTAGAACGCGATGCCAAGCGCGATATAGGTGCGGAGCTTTTGCAATCGGTACAGGAAATGGTGCGCGGTGAGGTGGTGTTTTCGTGCGTGTTCGCAGAAAAAGCGAAATGAGCGATTGAATGCAGTTTTTCTATGGCCTAATCGTAACCAACAAGAAAATTTATAGGGACTACATCGTTTAGCATTTTCGGCGATTGTAGAAGTGCGAAAACTGACTACTTGACGTGCATACCTACTGGTATGGCTACATCGCTCTCTGAAGTGGTGCGCTCGAAGGGACTCGAACCCCTGACCACCTGGTTCGAAGCCAGGTGCTCTATCCAACTGAGCTACGAACGCGCTGGTGGAGGTTAACCTAAGCGTGTTGGATATTGCTACACACGGCGGAAGCAAATGTTTTCGCCTTTTATGTTTTGTGCATTGACGTAATAGCGCGGAATTGTTACACAAAGCGTCGTGCGCTTTTGCATCGCAAATGCTGGAAAAATCCATGTTTAAGGCCCTTAGCTCCAGCAAAGAACCCATGAGCCGCGTTGACACTGCGTGGTTGCGCATGGAGCGGCCGACAAATTTGATGATGATCACCAGTGTGCTGACTTTGGACGGTGCGCTGGACATTGCGTCGCTCAAGTCGATTTTATCCGAACGTTTTCTGGCGTTTCGGCGCATTCGCCAGCGCGCGGTGGAGATCGCGGGCCAGTCGTTTTGGGAGTTTGATAAAGATTTTGATTTGAATTGGCATGTGCGGCGCGTGGCGCTGCCGGGGCTGGCGACGAAAGAGGAGCTGGAGGAATACGTCAGCCAAATGGCCAGCACTCCGCTGGATAAGTCCAAGCCGCTTTGGCAGTTTCACATTGTTGAGAACTATCAGGGCGGCACGGCGCTGGTTAGCCGGGTGCACCATTGTTATGCGGATGGCATGGCCTTGGTGCAGGTGTTGTTGAGCTTGACCGATACCACGGCGGCGGCGTCGCTAGAGTTGCGACCGGTGAAAACGCGCTTGAAAGTCGACGGTGGTACGGTGTTTCAGCGCTTGCTTGAGCCGGCGCGTTTGGGCTTTGATCAAGTGAAAGCCTTTGGCGAAAAAGCTGCCGATGCGCTGGTCAATTACGCGAAAGACCCGGAAAAAACTTTGGAATCGCTGAAATCAGGCGCGCATGAAATTGGCGAAATCGTCAGTGAGTTGGCGACCGCGATTACTTTGCCGGATGACCCGCACACGGTCTTTCGTGGGCCGCTCGGGGTCAGTAAGCGGGTAGCGTGGTGTGATCCGATTCCGCTGGAGCTGGTGAAGTCGGTTGGGAAAGTCCTGGATTGCACGGTTAACGATGTGTTGATGGCCTGCGCCGCCGGTGCGCTGCGGCAATATATGTTGGATATCGGCGAAAAGCCGCCGGAAATCGGCATCCGCGCGACCGTGCCGGTAAATTTAAGGCCGCTTGAGCATGCAAAAAAGCTGGGTAATCATTTTGGTTTGGTGTTTTTAGACTTGCCAGTGCACGAGCCAAATCCGATTGCGCGCCTATTTGATGTGCGTGCGTGCATGCTAAAGCTTAAGTCGTCCCGCCAAGCGATGGTTTCTTTCGGGCTACTTGCCGCGTTGGGGCTGGGGCCGGCGGTGGTGCAGCGGCCGGCATTGGAGATGTTTAGCCGCAAAGCGACGGCTGTGGCGACGAATGTACCAGGGCCGCCGATACCGCTGTATTTGGCGGGGCTGAAAATTACCGACCAGATGTTTTGGGTGCCGCAAACGGGCTCGGTCGGCATGGGCTTAAGCATCCTGAGCTACAACGGTATGGTGCATTTTGGCCTGATCGTGGATAAGAAAAATGTGCCTTTGCCGAATTTAATCGTGCAGCGCTTCAAGCCAGAGTTGGAAAAACTATTGATGCTGACACTGCTGGGCGCGCACACGGTGGAGCATGCGGGCGAATTTTGTGATGCGCCAAGCCGGAGCCGCACGGTGCTGGTAAAACCTGCGCCTGTGCCCAAGCGCGCGGTGCTAGCCAAAACGGCGGCGGCGACTCGGCGCGCACAAACGATTGTTGCGCGCAGCAATGCGGCTCAAAAAACGTCACCAACAACAAAAGCCAAGCGAAAGACGCGCTAGCTGCTGGTGAAAGCGAAGCGCACAAAAAAATGATTTTGTGTTACATCTTCCGCAGCGCGCATCAACAAGGCACTATCCGCCCCAAGGTCGAATTATGAAAACTAAGAATACTCCCAAGAGCAATTGGCACTCATGAAAATTGATTTACTTGAAGATGATCCAGATCAAGCGGCACTTTTGCGGGTGTGGCTAGAAAGTGAAGGGCACGTCGTGCGTTGGTATCGTTCTGGCGCGGATTTGACGCGCGCTTTGCATCGTGATGTGCCTGATGTGCTGCTGCTGGATTGGGTGTTGCCGGAATCAAGCGGTATGGATGTGCTGACTTGGGTACGGCAATCTTTTTTGGGGCAATTGCCGGTTATTTTCATCACGGCCCAAGAACGTGAAGATCAAGTCGTGATGGCATTGGAAGCCGGTGCAGACGATTATTTAGTCAAGCCAGCGCGTCGTCGCGAGTTAATGGCGCGCATTCAAGCGATTGGACGCCGTTCTGGGTTGGCGCAACAGGGTCAGCAGTCCTTGACCGGCACCGAGCCCTTTGTTTTTGACGTGCCAAGCCGAACCGCAAGCGTTGAGGGTAGGCCGGTTGAGTTGACCAGCAAAGAGTTTGATCTTGCCGTGCATTTATTTTCCTGTGCTGGGCGACTGGTGACGCGAAGTTCCTTGCTGGAACGCGTTTGGGGTCGGGATTCTCAGGCGGTTTCTACCCGCACGGTCGATGCGCATATCAGCCGAATCCGCAAAAAGTTGGAATTAGATGAGCGCCACGGTTGGCGTTTGATTTCGATTTATCAGCATGGTTACCGTTTGGAGCGTATCGCTGCTGCAAATGCAGATGACGCTAAAGCTTAAGCCGGGTCGCAAACTAATTTGTCGCAGTCATTTTTTTATTTGAGGGGTGTCAAATGAGCCAAAATAGTGCTGACAAATCTAAAACGCCTGCGCGCGCAAATGCTATGCCTGAAGGTAATGTTGATCAGATCCGCGACATTATTTTTGGCGGGCAAATGCGTGATTACGAGCGCCGCTTCGACGAACTCGAAGAGCGTTCCAAACGCGAGGCAGAGCGCGCGCGCGCCGAATTTATTAAGCGCTTTGAAAGTATTGAGCAACTGCTGAAAGATCAGGCGGACAAACACGCCGCACAGCTCAAAAAGCTCGATACGGAGCTTAAAGCCAGCGCTGAGGCGGCTGCCGTGAGTTCAGATCGCTTGGCGAAAGCGCTGCGCACTGAACTTTCGGACGTTGATGAAAAGCATGAAGCTGGCAATTCCAGCCTGCGTGAGCGTTTGCATAAACTTGCAAATGAGACGGCAGAATCCATGCGCACCAGTCAAGATGAAATATCTGGCGTAATTGATCGCATGGGCACTGCCTTGCGTGATGAAAAAGTCGCACGCGACGAATTGGCTGGGTTCTTTAGCGAAATGGCCCTGCGCCTCACGCGGCAGTTCGAGCTGCCCAAGACGGTTAAAGGTTAGCGCCGCACAGGCGCGGCGCGCGTAGCTGCGATGAGCGAATTTGATCGGCTAAAAGACCTGCTGCTGGCTGATGAACGCGCCGAACGTCAGGCGCAAGCGCAGGCTCTTGAGGAAAAATTAGCCGCTAGCTTTGCCGATTTGCCGCAGGAACTGCCTGACCTTTTGCGCCGTGCGCAGCACGATGAGCGCTTGGCTCGGGCCTTAGAAAAGCCTCTGGCGCAGGGTTTTGAGCGCATTGCACGCACGCAAAAGACGCTGTTGATCTCGGTGCTGTTTCCGCTGATCGGGCCGATTATTCGGCGCTCGATCGCAGAAACCTTGTCCCAGCTGATGAAAGATATGAACCGCGCGGTGGAACACAGTATTTCACCCACCGGGCTGCGCTGGCGCTGGGAAGCGTTTAGAACGGGCGTGCCGTTTACCCAGGTCGTGTTGAAACACACTTTGCGCTATCGCGTCGAGCATTTGCTGCTGGTGAATAATGACGGTGGCCTGCTGTTAGCGCATGTGGCGAATGTCGATGCCGAGCTTGCGGATTCCGATGCCGTGGCGGGCATGTTGAGTGCGCTGCAAGATTTTGCCCGCGATGCAGTATTGGCACGTCCCGATGAAGCGCTGAAATCCGTTGAAGTTGGTGGCATGACGCTAAAAATTTTGCGCGGGCCGCTCATGCATTTGGCCGTAGCGGTGCGCGGGGAGCTGAGCGTACCTGCGCAAAACAGCCTGAGTGTTTTAGTCGAGACCCTGCACAACGAAGGGAACGCGGCTGATTTAGAGGAACACAAGACTGAGTATCGGGATTTAATCGCCGATTGGATGCTGAAAAATGCTCAGGAAAGCTCAGAAGCGATTGACGACGCCCGTGCAGTGACGCAAACCAAACCACTGCTATTGAAGACGGTTGCAGGCGTTCTGGCAGCATTGTTGCTTTATTGGGGTGGCATGGCTGCGTGGCACAACTACCAAGCGCGGCGATTGGAAGCGGCGCTTTCCGTGCTGCCCGGCATTTTGGCGCGCGTGCAATTTTCTGCGGGTAAATATCGAATCAGCGGCAGCCAGGATCCCTTTGCCGAGCCCGTGACGCAAGCAGCAGCGCGCCTAAACATTGACGCCGATGCCATTGATCAAGCCCAGTTAAGCCCGCATTTGTCGCTAGATCCGATTATTTGGCAGCGACGCCTGCACGCTAGCGGTCAGTTGCCGAAGGGCCTGACACTGAGCCGTGCTGGCAGCGCCATCAAAATCAGTGGCGAGGTGACCGGTATCGCGTTGGCCAAATTACGTACTGATTTAAGTCTTTGGCAGACGCTGTTGGTATTTGATTTCTCCGGCGTTACCGTAAACGATGCCGCCAGCCGACAGCAGCGGCTGGAAATTATGCGTCAGCTTGCCCAAATCCGCGTTGATTTGAGCGACGCAAATTTCGCCACCAATGCCGGTTTGGGAACCCTAGTGGCACAGTGCCAAGCGCTGCTGGATGGTGCGCCAAATCAAACGCTGCAGCTTACCGTCGTCGAATTTGTACAAGGCGCGCCGGCATTAGCCAGTACCAGCGGGGCCGCGGTTGTCGAACGTTTGCGCGCTGAATTAAAACGAGTGGAAGTTCAACTCATTCCTGTAAGTGCCAAGCGTGAACAAGTCAACACGCTGGCATTGTCCGAAATTTCATTGCGGTAAGATTGCGCTGTGGAAATCCCTCCTTTGGCCCCGACACCTATGCTATTAGCTAACGTTGAACCCCGAAAAATTTGCCTGCTGGGGGATTTTGCGGTCGGGAAAACCAGCCTGGTTTCGCGCTATGTGCATAATGTTTTTAGTGATCGATACTTGACTACGGTCGGGGTAAAGATCGACACGCGCATCGTGGAAATGAGCCAAATTCCCGGCAAACAGAATCCGGAAGTTGATGCAGTAGCGGGTCGCAGTATCAAATTGGTGCTGTGGGATCTAGCCGGTGCTGCCAATTTAAGTGCGCCAGCCCGAGCCTATATTCAAGGTGCGCATGGTTTTTTGGCGGTTTGCGATGGCACGCGGCGCGCGACTTTGACTACCGCCCTGGCGCTTTTAAATTCTGCGCGGGAGCAAATTGGCACCCGGCCTGCGGTGCTTTTGGTCAATAAGCAAGATTTGTACGAGTCGTGGGAGGTCGATCAAGATTCCTTGGACTCGGCGCGTACGCGCGTTGCGAATGTGTTGGCCACGTCCGCCAAAACCGGGGCCAACGTTGATCGTGCCTTTCGCCTGCTAGCTGAGCAGTGTGCATGAGTTTTTTGTTGCCACCTGTGGTTCGCGACTATCTGAATGAGGTTTGGTTCGAGCAACGCAGTATGTTTTGCGCGCTACTTACTGACCAGGGTACGATCGCGCAGAGCTTAGGGCCCGCGCACGTGTTCGGCCTGAGCGTTGATGCGCCTGAAATTTTAGACATGATCGCGGGCTTAGGCCCCGATGAGCATGTCGTGATTCCGTTTGTGCAGTTTGGCAATGGCCGCGCCGCACACTTGCATCACGCGGCGCGCGCTGGGCAGCGATTTGTCCTGCTGTTTGCCGCTGACAATACCTTTGCCGAAATGGGCGCGCAACAGCAGCTTGCGAACGAGTTGGCATTGGCAAATGTACGGCAAGCACAAACCATTGCGGCGTTGACCCAAGCGCAGCAGTTGCTGCGTGACAGTGAGCGCGAACTCAAGCGCACGCATGATCTTAAAAGCCTGTTTATCAGCAAAATGTCGCACGAGTTTGGTACGCCGATTACCGCTGTGCTCGGTCGGATGCGCTTGCTGGAAGGGGTATTAAATGCGGCCCCGGCGGTGGCGGGTGTGGCGGAGCATCTCAACGTCGTGCGCAGAGGCGTGTTGCATTTGCATCAACTGGTGCAAAGCGTGCTTGACGAGGCTAGATTGGAGCAGGGCACGCTAAGGCTTGAGCCGACTCGGGTACGTTTGTCGGCCATTGTTGATGATTTACTGCAGCTATTTTCAGCCGTGGCGCAGGAAAAGGCACTTAAATTTGAAGCGGTCTTTGATGGCGATCACTTGCTGTGGATCGACGCGCTGCGGGTTAAGCAAATTCTGATTAACTTAGTCAGCAATGGCTTGAAATATACCCATCAAGGCAAGGTTTCCCTTTATATGCATTGGCGCGAGGGCCGCTTGACCGCCAGCGTGACGGATACCGGGCCGGGCATGACGCGCGAGCAATCGTCCAGTCTGTTTCAACCGTTCAAACGCCTTAATGAGCGTTCCAGCGTTTCCGGCACAGGTTTGGGTTTAGCCATTTCGCGTGAATTGGCGCAGCACATGGGCGGCAATATCGAAGTGCGCTCGACCTTAGGCGATGGCACCTGCTTTATCTTCACGATGCCTTGTGAAACGGTAGCTTCCCTAGAATTGGGGCAGTCTAGAGCTGCCAAGGTGCTTATTGTTGACGACGATACCGATATTCGCGAGTTGCTGTGCGCGGTATTGAATCAAGACGGTTTCAACGTTTACGAGGCAAGTAACGGCGCTGAAGCCGAAGAACGCTTCAGAACATTGTCACCAGATGTAATATTACTTGACATGCAGTTGGGCGCTGAACACGGAACAGCGGTTGCTAGAAAGTTGCGAAAGCTAGGCTGCGTATCAAGAATAGTGGCATTGTCAGCCAGTAATAGTGATGAAACCGCGCGCTTAGCGCTGACATCAGGATGTGACGCATTCTTAAGTAAACCTGTAGATTTCACCAGATTGAAAGAACTGATGCAGGAAAACTAATGGATCCAATTATGGCGCAGCTACGCGCCCGTTATGTCGCAAGCTTTCCCGAGAAACGCGCGCTGCTTCAGGCGGCTTGGCAGGCGATCCCAACGCACCCAGGTGCAAAGATGGATTTACGCGTGTTGTGCCACAAACTGGCGGGCTCGGCACCAATGTATGAGTTCATTGAGCTAGGTGCCGCCGCGCGCGAGGCGTGCAATGCGATTGATAGCAGCTATGAAAATTCAGCCGTCGCGACCCATATTGATTCGATCCTGACGATTTTGGCGCGTGACTAGAAGCGAGCTTGCTATTATTAGGCAGTGATTTTGGCATTGAGCCGAAATATCGACGCAGAGGTTCAAGATGGCCGGATGGATGTTTTGGCTGATTTTAGGTTTAACGATCGCTAGCCTCATTTCGTTGGCTGTGGTTTTGAAAATGCAGCGCTCCTATGCGCGCGAACGTGCGATACGACAGTTTTTAGATGCGGCTGATGTGCTTGAGCGCGATTTATACGATTGCAAGAAGCGTATGCAGGCAATGCAGGATTGGCTAGCGCGCTTTCCTAGCGCCGGTACACGTCAAGTGAGTGGGTTGCTCAATGCCGACGCATCGGTTGCGACCGCGCTCAAGCTCGTGCTCTCGCGCCGCCTTTGGTTGCGAGATCAGCATGAAGTCGCAAGCCTTAGCGAACTCAAGGCGGCGGAAGAAAATCTTGCCAGCTCGTCCGTGTCGCTCGCGGAAAATATTAAAAAACTGGAAACCATGCGCGAAGAGTTGGAACGCGCTGCGGATCAGTTAGAAAATGCCAGTAAAGCGGCTGATCGTAGTGCCATTGTCGCCAGCGGCATCGTCAGTGGCCACAGCCACACTATTCACTAAAACGCATTGCCATGTTGACGCTACCCGCAGATTTGGTGCTGGGTTCGACCAGTGTTTATCGTGCGGCGCTATTGCGGCGCTTGCTGCCGGTTTTTAGTATCGAAAGGCCTGAAGTCGATGAAACACCTTTAGCTGGCGAAGCGCCGAAGGCTTTAGCCATGCGCCTTGCGCGTGAAAAATGTCTCGCGGTCAGTGCAAAATTTCCAAATGCGATCGTCATCGGCGCCGATCAAGTTGCGGACCGAAACGGTACAAGTGTTGGCAAGGCGGGTAATCGTGCCAATGCCATTATTGATCTGCAAAAAAGTAGCGGCCAAAAGCTGCACTTTCATAGCGCCGTCTGTGTGCAGTATTTGGGCGAGCTTTACCCATTTTTCGACACGACAATTTGCCACTTTCGCACACTGACTACAGCCGAAATTATTGCCTACTTGGATGCGGATCAGCCTTTTGATTGCGCGGGCAGCATCAAAACTGAATCCTTGGGCATAACCTTGTTGACGCGCATGGAAAGCTACGATCCCACCGGTGTGATCGGTTTGCCGCTGATCGAGTTGGGGCGGGTTTTGCGTGGGCTGGCGAAGATTTGACAACGCCCACATTATTCGCGCTCTAAAAACTCCAACACCCGCGTATCCACTTCAGGCGCCAAGCCACGTAAGCCGCGTGCCGCCTGAAACAGCGTTTTGACGTGGCCTATTTTGGCTAGCACCACAACTTTTGCCTGCCCGCCAGCGGCATTCACTTTGGCAGACAAATTCACACTATTTTTGGGATAAACCAAAACATCGTCTTGCCCATGGATCAGCAACATGGGCGGCGCTTGTGCGCCAAACTGTGCGTAGTTAATTGGCTGTGATTCGGGCAGGTTGGCGTCGCCTTTAAAAACTTCGACGACGAGCGGGTCAGTCATGGGCAGAAAATCATAGGGGCCGGATAGGCCAATAAAGCCTTTGATTTCTTTCGGTGACATGCGCTGCGCTTGCAAATACTGCGCATCCAGCATGAGCAAGGCACCGATATGGGCACCGGCGGAATGCCCCATCACATAAAGACGTTTTTGATCAACGTTGAGCTTGGCGGCGTTATTCCGCACATAAGCGACGCTGGCGGCGGCGTCATCAACAAAGCTAGGAAAGATGTAATTCGGTGCTTTGCGATAGTCTGGCACCACCACGACATAGCCTTTCAGCGCATAGTGCGCAGCGAAAAATTCGTACCAAGCACGCTTGCCGCTGCGCCAGCTGCCGCCGAAGAAAAACACCACGACAGGCAGCGTTTTGCCGCGGTACTGCACCGCTGTGGGCCGATACACGTCCAAGCGTTGGGCCGCATCGCTGTCATAGCTGAGCGTGGTTTTTTGGTACGCACTAAAGGCATAGGGCACCTTGAGAGAGCGCATGAAACCTGCTTGGCAGGCAGCGAGCAGGCTTAAGATTGTCAAAGTAAGCAGTATTCGGGTAAGTTTCATTAGAAGCTTGATCGCTAAGAATTACCGGTGACAAAAGCCATTGCGCCACGCGCCATCAGCTCGTGCGCGAGTGCTTGGCCCAGTTGTTCCGGTTCAGCAGATACGCAACTGCGCTCGCCTTGGATGCTCTTGCGGGCGCTGGCATCGCCCACGAGGCCGCGCAGGCGCAAACAACCTTGCTCAAGTTCCGCAAATGCGGCAATCGGCACCTGGCAGGAGCCGCCCAAGGTTTGCGCAAACGCGCGCTCTGCGCGCACACACAGCCAAGTAGGGTGGTCTGCAAGCGGTGCCAGCAGTGCCGCGATCACCTGATCGCCTGCCAGACACTCAATCGCCAGCGCGCCTTGGCCTGCGGCGGGAAGCATTTCTGGCGGCAGCAATCGGCTGGCAATGCGCGCACCTAAGCCCAGTCTGTCAAGGCCTGCCGCCGCTAGGATAATGGCATCGAAGTGATTTTCATCGAGTTTACGCAGCCGCGTTTGCACATTGCCGCGTAAATCCAGAAGCTGTAAATCTGGCCGCATCGCATGCAGTTGCACCTGTCTGCGCAGGCTAGACGAGCCGACCCGCGCGCCTTGCGGCAACTCCTGGACGTTTGGGTAGTGATTGCTGACCCAAGCATCGTAGGGTTCCTCGCGCGCCATGACTGCGGCAAGCTGGAATTCCGGCGCCAGCGTCATCGGCACATCTTTTAAGGAATGTACCGCCAAATCAGCGCGGCCTTCCAGCATCGCGACCTCAAGTTCTTTTAAAAACAGGCCTTTGCCACCGACTTGACTGAGCGGCCGGTCTAAAATCTGATCGCCGCGCGTCGTCATCGGCAATAAAGTCACACTCAAATCCGGATAGAGCGAGCGCAGCCTAGCCGCTACATGTTCCGCTTGCCACAGCGCCAAAACGGATTCGCGGGTGGCTATGCGGATCGCACTTTTTCGCCGGTGTTCAGGTGTGATCGACATTATCAATGCCGGAAATGCCGCACGCCGGTGAATAGCATCGCGATCCCGTGCTCGTTCGCGGCATCGATCACTTCTTTGTCGCGCATTGAACCGCCCGGTTGAATCACCGCCTTAATACCCACTTGCGCCGCCGCATCAATGCCATCGCGGAACGGGAAAAATGCGTCGGATGCCATCACCGCACCGGGCACGGCGATATTCGCCTCTGCGGCTTTCATCGCGGCGATTTTTGCGCTGATCACCCGGCTCATTTGCCCAGCGCCGATGCCGACAGTGCGCGCATCTTTGGCATAAACGATGGCGTTTGACTTCACCTGCATTGCGACCTTCCAGGCAAATACCAAATCCGCGAATTCCGCAGCGTTTGGCGCGCGCAAACTGACTAGTTTGTAATCGCCGGATTTAAGCGTGTCGCGATCCCCGTCTTGGATAAGATAACCGCCCTGGATACGTTTGACGTCACGCCATTTGCCGCCCGTGGCACCAAGGTCACCGGTGGCAAGCACCCGCACATTCGGCTTGCTGGCGAGGGCGGCGAGTGCGAGTTCACTGTAATCGGGCGCAATGACCACTTCGACAAATTGTCGCGCGATCAGTGTGCGCGCAGTTTCCGCATCTAAGCTGCGATTGAAGGCAATAATGCCGCCGAAGGCGCTAATCGGGTCGGTTTGGTAGGCGCGCTCGTAGGCCTCAAGTAAACTAGACGACACCGCAACGCCGCAGGGGTTCGCGTGTTTAACAATCACGCAGGCGGGTTCGTCGAACAATTTGACGCACTCAAGCGCGGCATCGCTATCGGCTAAGTTATTGAAACTTAAAGATTTACCCTGTCGGAAGCTTGCGCCCGCAATGCATGCCGTCGGAAGTGGGGATTCCAAATACAGCGCGGCACGTTGATGTGGGTTTTCGCCGTAGCGCAAAATTTCCGCGCGCTGCATTTTCAGCGTCAGATTGGCCGGGAAGTCGTCATTTTGCCCAGGCTCGATTTGGCCTTTTGCTAAATAGCCTGCAACCAGCGCATCGTATTCGGCGGTGTGTGCATAGGCTTTAGCGGCTAATGCGCGGCGCAGTGCAAGGTTGTTTTGCCCAGTTTTAATCGCTTCCAACGCAACGGCATAATCACTGACATCAGTCAGCACCATCACGCGCTCGTGGTTTTTGGCCGCTGCGCGCAGCATGGCAGGCCCGCCAATGTCGATGTTTTCAATGGCTTCGTCATCGCTGACGCCGGATCTGGCGATTGTTGCGGCAAAGGGGTAAAGATTGACCACCAGCAGGTCTATACGCGCGATGTCGTGTTCGGCCATCACGCTTTCATCAATGCCTAAGCGCCCCAATAGCGCGCCATGGATCTTTGGGTGCAGTGTTTTGACGCGCCCGCCCATGATTTCTGGGAAGCCGGTGACGCTGGACACATCCGCCACGCTCAGTCCAGCCTCGCGCAGCGCTTGCGCAGTGCCGCCAGTGGAAATCAGCGCGACGCCCAGCGCAGCAAGGCCGCGCGCAAGCTCAATCAGGCCGGTTTTATTCGATACGCTCAGTAGCGCCCTGGTAGGTGGGTGCAGGGTGGGTGGATGCAGTTCAGTCATGGCGTCAAGCTGTGAAAAATTCGTGGCGCGGAGTGTCGCCTAATTTGGCGCTCAATTCATTAGCGATAGAGCCAAGCCAACTCTGGCAATAGCTTGTCAGTGACTATTTTTTGGCCCAAACGATTCAGGTGATACATATCATGAAAGGCTTCACACGGCGGCACGCCAGCTTCCTCAAAAATATTCTGGTAGTTTAGAAATCGTACAGATCCGGTTGCCACTAGGGGCTGGTAAATTTCCGCCATCAGCGCCGCCGCACCTTTGACTCGCGTGCTTTCCCACATCGGGTGCATCGGCAGCACCAACACAACGGCATGGTTCTGCCAACCTAGTTCAGCAATTAATTCACGTCGCAAGCTCTGTACGCGCCGTGTTTCGGCCGACACGTTTGCCGGATTCGTCCAATCTGGCACATTCAAAGATTGCGCTTTGAGCATTTGACAGGTTTGCTGGACCGCTTGAAATTCGGCCTCTGGCATGATTTCGGGCTTGTTAGCGGCCAGACAGGCATCGCTGCTGCTTAAATCGATTCCACAAAGGTTGCCGTCAAAGGCGGTTTGTGTACTTAGGTAGTCGCTTTGCCGCAGATGTTCGCGCCACCATCGAAGTTCGCCTCGGCGCTTTAACGGATTCGCCATGAGTTGCTGCAAATCGTTGCGAAACAGCGCTAAGCCGGAGAATAGCCCGTACGTTTCCAAATTTGCCCGATCAAAAGGTACGTGCTCTTGCCACCACAAGCCGTCAGCCAAAGATTTCATCGGCGCAACGATGGCCAGTTCGTAGCTGCCATTACCCAATGTTTGAAAATCCCCTGGTGCCAAAACCATTAAACCGCCACGAACTTTCGTTGCGTTTTGTGGTAGCCACTTGGCCCATTGTCTAAAAGTTAAAAGCGCCGAACCTGGAAGTGCAAGACTGGCGTGTTGATGGCCCTGCGCTGACGCCGCTTCAGCGATGCGCGCGTGATCGAGCCCGTACACTGCCACCGACGATCCAATCGTGACCGTGTCGATTTGATCGCGCCCGGCTAGATTAAGCGCGCTCAAAGTGCGCATCGTGGTACCAGAGTGGCTGTCGCGCGAAGCAAATCGCTTGTAAGCACCGAGTTGGAACAAAAGATCAACAGCGACCATCACGACCAGCGCAATCCAAATGCGGGAATTGAAAAGTATGGGTCTCATAGAAAACTTGGCACCGTTAAAATAGTCAACGTTTAAAACTGACATCAGTTAAAATTGACATTAGTTAAAATTGAAAGTAAATAAACGCTTTGTGTTCCGCTGGCGTGTAAATCCAGAGTACACACAGCGCCAAACCTAGCGCACCGCCACACAGCCAAGACGGCGCATTCGCCAGGCGCTTTTTAGTTGCATAACGGTTACCAGTAAAATGCATGACGCTAAATAGCATCAAAAAACCCATAAGCGGGGTCCAACTTAGCGATTCGCTAAATAAGGTACCGATATTTTTGATAACTGCTAGCGCATCCGAAAAACTCTTGGCGCGAAAAAATATCCAGCTAAAACAAACGCTATTGAACACAATGGCCCAGCGCGTAACTAGAACCAATGGATTAGTGCTTGCATAAAACCATGGGAATAATTTTTGCGCACCACGTTCCAGCACTAAAAAACTGCCGTGTAGAAAGCCCCAAAATACAAAGTTCCAGCTTGCACCATGCCAAAGCCCGCCCAAAACCATGGTAAGCATTAAATTAACTTGAGTGCGAGTGGGGCCAAAACGGTTGCCGCCCAGCGCAATATAAAGATAGTCGCGCAAAAATCGTGACAGTGTCATGTGCCAGCGGCGCCAAAAATCCTGAAAGCTCGTCGCAATATACGGGTAATTAAAATTGTCTGGAAAGCGAAAACCAAACAGCAGCGCGCAGCCGATGGCGGTGTCGGTATAGCCAGAAAAATCACAATAGATCTGCAGCGCGTAGGCATAAACCGCAAGCAGCGAATCGATTGAAGTCGCAGCAGCAGGCGCGTTGAACACCGGATCAACCACGACAGACAAAGAATCTGCAATCGCCATTTTCTTGACTAAGCCCAATACAATCAAAACCAAGCCGAGATTGATCTCACGCATAGTCGGCGGCTTCGGGAAATCTAATTCTTTGAAAAACTCGACCGCGCGCACAATCGGGCCGGCTACCAATTGCGGGAAAAATGCGATAAACAAGGCGTAATCCAACAGACTTTGTCGTGGCTCTATTTCTTTGCGATATACGTCAATCGTATAACTAAGTGCTTGGAAGGTGAAAAAGCTGATGCCCACTGGCAGCACGATATCGAATGCGCTGATATGAAAATTAGCATTTGCTGCCGCAAATCCACTATTGAATACTTCAACCAAAAAGTTGGTGTATTTAAAAAACGCCAATATGCCTAAATTTGTGACCACGCTAAACACCAAAAGCTTGCGCGGTGACACACTTCTGGGCATGCGTCTGCCAATTTCAAAGTCAATGAGCGTGCTGGCCATAATTAACGCCAAATACGTCCAATTCCAGGCACCATAAAAAATATAGCTAGCGATCAACAGCATCCATTTGCGTGGCGTAGGCTTAGACTGAAGTACACTGTCTAATGCGAGCACAATGATGAGGAATATTAGAAACTGCCAACTATTAAAAACCATGCGTTAAATTCATTTATGGGGATTTTATTCGATGCGAGGTCGGCTCGGACTGGACTAAATTGTGGGATGCGTAGCTAATTAAAACGCTACTCGAAGCCGTCGGCGAATAATTGATCCCCGCGCAGTAAATAGACCGCACCGGCAAGGCTCGGGGCGCTTGCGCGAAATGCGCCAACATAGGCAAAGCGATTGGTCGGCCCCGCATGCGCGACCGCGCTGCCAAAGCCCTCGCCATTAACGCCATCGGGTGCAACGATGCGCTGAACAGCGATCCAATTGCCGCTGACGCCCCGTTGAAACGCTTCCACCGAACCGGGGCCGACGCAGGCATTGGCGCCATTGGGCTCGCAATAAGCACCGACCAGGGCTTCGGTGCCGCTAATCGATACTGCGGTGCCAAAAAGATTGCCCGTGGTCGCACCACTGGAAAGTAATTTAGCGCTTTGGCTCCAGGTGCCGCCATTGCGGGCAAAAATATAGGCGCTGCCAGCATCGTTGCCAACGACTTTGTCGTCACGGGAGCCACCAGCAACGATTGTGTCGCCATCAATATCAACGGCCGAACCCAGTTCGTCATCGCTGCCAAGATCGCCAGCAAGTAGGCGCGCCTGTTGCGTCCAGGTCGCACCCTCGCCGGTATAAACATAGACCGCGCCTGCTGTGGTGAACGCGCCTTCATTTTCTTTTGGCGCACCAATCGCAAGCGTATTCCCTGAAATAGCAATGGCATGGCCGAAGCGTCGGCCATCGCTGCCGTTTAGCTGCGTGCCATAAATAGAGGTGCGCAATTCCCATGTTATTCCGCCGGTGTTTTCGAACACATGCACGGCACCGACCACGTCACCGTTCGGGTTTCTTGCCTTGACTTCGCCGACAAAGATGAAATTTCCCTGCGCCGCGACTGAATAGCCAAAATTTCCTGCAAATGCAGCGTTCGGAGACATCAACACGCCTGCGGCAACAAAGGGCGCAACCAAGGATGCTTGAGTGCGATAGGCATACACTTTGCCAGCGTTTTGCATGGGCAAATCATCGCCAAATGCGCCTACGGCAGCAAAACTGCCAATAACTTGCGGGCTTGCTACCGCGACACTGGCACCAAATAGGTCCGCGCTGACGCCACTCGTCAAGGTTTGCGCAAATACGATGTTGCCGCTCGGGCTTGGCGCGGCGACTTGAACCGTGCCATTTTGAACCGCGCCATTGAGTGCGCCCACAAGTGCTACGCCACGGTCACTGCTTGCGACGGCGTATCCAAGAAAGGTGTTAGCAAGTATTCCTGCTGGTTGCGCACGCGCTTCGATCAAATAGGGTGCGCCGGCTAGGCTGGTGTCAAACGCGGCAAGCAGTGTCAAAGTCAGTAATAGTCTAGACATAGTTATCAATCCATGAAGCGGGGGATAGCGATAGTTTAGCGAGTTCACAGCGCTTGCTGGACGAAATTGTCAACAAATTAGAAGTGCAGCCAAATTTGCGGGCCGATGCAAGTGAATGCTTTTGCCTAAGCCACAAAAAAACCCGCTCGCGCAGGTTTTTTGCTTTTCTTACTTTAAGTGCTAGTGCTTGCTTTAGTGCCAATTAGTGGCTCCTTCACCTGGACTCGAACCAGGGACACACGGATTAACAGTCCGATGCTCTACCAGCTGAGCTATGAAGGAACGGGTAGAGCGGCGAACTATATGGATGCCGTTTTCGCACGTCAAGTCTTGCCCGCGAATAGTCCTGGAAAGCGTTAAGCAAAGCAGTGACACTCCCGAGCCGGAGGCGAAAAACAGATTCATCGAATGAAGCTACTCAAATCAACCTCGCTGGTTAGTGCACTTACCCTGTGCTCAAGGCTATTCGGATTTATCCGTGAATCGCTGGTAGCGCGTATTTTTGGTGCCAGTGCGGTAACGGATGCGTTCAACGTCGCGTTTCGTATCCCCAATTTGCTGCGTCAGCTGTTCAACGAAGGCTCTTTCTCGACCGCGTTCGTGCCGGTTTTAAGCGATTACAAAGCCAATAGGACCCCAGAAGAAACCCGCGTATTTATCAATCACGTCTGTGGCACCTTGGCGGCGGTTTTGCTGATGGTGGTGGGTGTTGGCTTACTGGCGGCACCGTTAATCGTGCGAATTGTCGCGCCCGGTTGGAGCGACCCGGCGCAAACGGAGCTGACCACTGATCTGTTACGCGTGACCTTCGGCTATATATTTTTCGTATCCCTGTGCGGCTTTGCCGGTGGGATTATGAACACCTATCGGCGCTTCGCGGTGCCGGCGCTGACGCCGATTTTATTGAATATCGCAATGATTTTCGGCGCGGTGGTGCTGTCGAGATACTTTTCAGTGCCGATTTTTGGCTTGGCCTGGGGTGCTTTGCTAGGCGGCTTGTTGCAATTGGCAATTCAGGTTCCGGCATTAATGCGTTTGAATTTGCTGCCACGTCCACGCTGGGGCTGGCAAAACACCGGTGTGCGGCGCGTGCTGAAATTGATGGTGCCCTCGATGTTCGGCGCCTCAGTCGCGCAAGTGAATATGCTGGTCGACATCGCGATTGCGACATTTTTAATGGCAGGCTCAGTGACTTGGCTGAGCAACGCGGATCGCCTATTGCAGCTGCCGCAAGGAGTGTTTGGGGTGGCGCTGTCGGCGGTGATTTTGCCGCATTTGTCTGGCCGCTTTGCCAAACAAGATGCCGCCGGGTTTTCTGCCGCGCTCGACTGGGCGCTGCGCATCGCGCTGATTATTGCCGTGCCTGCGATGTTGACCTTGACGTGGCTGGCTGAGCCGGTGATTTGGGCGGTATTTGGCTATGGCAAATACACCAGCCGCGATGTGCACATGGCAGCCTGGAGCTTGGGCACCTTGGCGCTCGGCTTACCGGCATTTATCGGCGTGAAGGTCTTGGCTCCGGGCTTTTTCTCGCGCATGGACACCAAAACGCCGGTGAAAGCGGCGATTGCTAGTTTGGTCAGCAATATGTTTTTAAACGCTATTTTTGTCGGTGGTGCGGTGTATTTTAGTTTTTATGCGCCGCACGCCGGCATGAGTTTAGCCAGCGCAATTTCGGGCTATCTCAACGCCGGGCTGTTGCTATTTTGGTTGCGTCGCGCGGGCGTTTTCCAAGCGCAGGCGGGTTGGCTGGCTTTTGCGTTGCAGCTACTGATGGCGGCGATTATGCTTTCGCTACTTTTTGCCTTTGCGGCGCAGCACATGGAAAGCTGGATTGGGCCCTGGCAAGGGGTGCCTGCGCATCGGCGGTTTGCCGCAGTGTTTGCGGTGATTGCAGCGGGTGGCGTGGTTTATGTGGGGACGTTGGTGGTTTGTGGTTTGAATCCTAGGCAATTGTTGGATAGGCATTGAAGATTGCAGCGAACTGAGCGACGCGTGGCGGTTTTTGGGTCGCACGTCGGCTGTGTTGAACCTGGCGTCTTAAAAAAACCCGGTATGCTCCACGCATGATTGAAGCCACTTTACTATCTCAAGTTAAAACCCTCAGTGCTGTTGACCGCATTGAGCTTTTGAGCGTGGTTTGGGAAACCCTGACACCTGAAGATGCGCCGATAACAGTTGAAGAAAAGCAGCTGCTTGATTCACGCTTGGCTGATTTTCAGAAAAATCCAGACGATCAAAGTCCATGGCGTGAGGTTCAAGTTCGCATGCGGGGTAATCTGTCTTGAGATACAGCGTCTATGTTCGCTGCCTCGCTGGGCTATGCCCAACTAAAGTCCCCAAAGTTTGCCATTCGCGTGTGTCCAGCCAAGCTTGTAACGATTCTTGACTTGTTGCGGTTGGTTTTGCGCCTAACAGCATTCTGTTGCAGCCGTTTACGCTGCTATAGTCGGCTGAACCGAATGCCTTTCGCCAAAATCGTCTTGCTTAAGCATAGACACTGACTAGTGAACCCCAATACCGTGCAGCTCAACGACGATACAACTGGCCGCACCCCACCGCGCCCACCGCGTGCTGATGACTCGCAAGCGAACGCGGAGTTACGGCAAGCCTTTGCAAATCATTTGCCGCGCCGGATTGAGTTGGTGCAAAAGCGTGTGCATCGCTTAGTAAAGGGCGCGTTTGATATCAACAGCCTGACCGTGTTGATTCAAGAAGTGCAGGTGCTTGCCGGCGCCAGTGGTCGCTACGGGCTGATGGGGCCGAGCGAACGCTTATATGCCTTGGAAATGAAGCTGGAAGCCGCGTTAACGAATGCGGCTGAGCTAGACGACGAGCGCAAAGCCGAGTTTGAAGTGCTTTCACTCGCGTTAACGCGTGTCAGTGAAGCGGAAATAAAGCTACAGGTTTCGATGCTCGAATTCGTGCCTGCGCTGGATCAAATTGCCGCCGAACATGCCTTTAGCGCGCCACCCAGTGAACATTGGCGGCGGTTTTCAGTGGAAGCGATTTTGCCGCTGACCAGTGATGATGACGGCGCGGGCTTAAAGCCTAGCGAACTATTCGGCCTTTCCATGACTGAAAGTACGCAAGCGCCCGATGATGGCCTGATCGAACTGGTCATCGAAGGCAGCGACGAGCTGCTGGTTGATCATGGCCCACAAAGCGCACTAACCCGAGATCAATTCGGCACGATTTTGCCGGTGCCGCATCAGTTAATGCCGCACGGGCACGATGACTTAGCCGCGCAAGATGATGGCTTTGGCGAAACCACCTATGAATCGGCATCGCCGAATCGTGTCAGCGAGTCAGCGTATTCAACAGCGACTGCGACTGCTCCTGCTGCAGCTACGCCCAGCGTGCGTGGCTATGGCACGCAGGAAAATGAAGTGGAAATTGAAGTTGATTCGCTGGTAGCGGCGCCCGTCGCACTGCCGCCGCCGCCACGTACGCAGGCGGTTGCAACCCTGCGAGTTTTCTATTTGGCACCCGAACTAGGCATGTACGCCGAACTAGCGCCACAGTTGACCGCTTACGGGCTCAACGTTGATCGCTTGGAATCAACCGAAGAGTTGGTGGATACGCTCAGCTCCATGACTGCCGATTTGGTGGTGATTGATGAAGCGTTTAGCGGCCAGCTGGATTTGGTGGGTGATCTCTTAAAAACGCTGCGTCAGCGCACCACGGCGCGGATGCCGATTGTGGCTTTTGCGGATGCGAATGACTTGTCCGCGCGCATCCGTGCGATGCGTGCAGGTGTCGACGTGCTGATTCCGACTAAAACGACGCCGGAAGTCGCTTTCGTCAAACTAAAAGAACAGCTGGCGCACGAGCAAGCGGTGGATTACCGCATCATGATCGTCGAAGATGACCGTTCGCAGGCGTTTTTTGCCGAAAGTGTGTTGCGTAAGGCGGGTATGGAGACGCTTGCCGTCACTGACCCGCTGCGCACCTTGGATGCCTTGGAAAACTTTAAGCCCGATCTGATTTTGATGGATTTATACATGCCCGGCATTGATGGCATGGAGTTGACCGCGATTATTCGCGAGCGTGATGAATTCATCAGCACGCCAATTGTGTTTCTCTCGGGCGAGCAAGATTCTGATAAGCAGTTTGACGCGCTAAGTGCTGGCGGTGATGATTTCTTAAGTAAGCCGATTCGACCTAAACATTTGATTTCTGCGGTCACCAACCGCGCGCATCGTGCGCGTTTGTTGCGGGCGCGGCGCGAATCGAAAAGTCGCGACGTCGTCAGCGGGCTATTTGATCGTAGTGTGTTGCTCGACAAACTTTCCTCGGCGCTGGTGGTTGAGGATCGCGATGCTTTGATCGGCGGGATTTTGTTTATTGAGATCGACGGCGCCGCGCAATTGCGTGAACAGCTCGGTTTAAGCGGCATGGATACGTTGACTAATCAACTAGGCAGCCAGCTGCGCGAGTTAATCCGCCCCGAAGAATCTGCTGCGCGTTACAGTGATGGCAGCATTGTCTTGTTGAGCCAAGGGCGGAATGTTCAAGCCCTATTGGAGCTGGCATCGACATTACGTCAACGCGTTGCGCTGCAGGCGTTTGAAGTGAATGGCAAAACCATCCAAGTGAATTTGAGTGCTGGAATTTGTGGGTTTGCCCAAATGTTGGCAGAGCCCTCAGCCATGCTCAATTGCGCCGAGCGGGCGATGAATCAGGCGCGTTTGGCCCCAGGTGGCGATCGCATCGGATTGTATCAGCCGGAAGTTTTGGCAACAAAGTCCGAAGCCGTACTGCTTGAGGAATCCATACGCCGCGCGCTCAAAGAAGATGCTTTTCAACTCATGTTTCAGCCTATCGTGGCACTGCAAGACACGGGCGAGGAGCAATATGAAGTGCTGTTGCGTCTGCGCAGCGGTGATCGCAGCTATTCCGGCGCGCAGTTGATTGAAGGCGCAAACGAGCACGGCTTGACGCAAGAAATTGACCGTTGGATCTTGTCGCGCTGTATGGCGACATTGGATGAACGTCGACGCCTGGGCCGCGGTGGATTACGTCTTTTTGTGAATCAGTCGGCGGCGTCGTTGAAAGACACCCAGCGTATCGCCTGGTTGCGTCAATCCTTGGAAACGCGACGGCTGGACGCCAGCACGCTTTGTTTGGAATTTCGCTTGAGTGACATCATGCGTGAGCTAAAATTGGCGGTGCCGTTTTTTCAAGCGGCACGCGCACTGGGCTTGAAAATTACGCTGGGTGGCTTTGAGTCCAACTTAACCGCCTTGCAGATTTTGAGCTACTTGCCGGTCGACAACGTTAAGTTGGCAGATAAGTATCTTGATGCGGCCGGCAGTTTGCGCGAGGAATTGAAATCACTTATTGCGGCGGCGCACGATGGCAGGCGTCGAGTCATTGCGGCGCGTGTGGAAAACGCGCAAAGCGCAGCGGCATTGTTTTCACTGGGCGTCGATTTTATTCAGGGCAATTTTGTGCAGCAGCCTGGCGCCGAGCTGGGTTTTGATTTTCAAAGTACCGCTCGATAGCCCAATGCAGCGGGAATCGAGAAAATTTTTAGAATTTAGGCAGCTATTCTGTTCGGAGAACGCAGCGTATGAGTAGTAAAGCCACGATTGAGCACGAGCGTAGATTGTTTGACGCGATCAATTTTTGGACCGGTATGAGTGCGGTGCTCGCACTTACGTTGGCGTTTACTCTGCATCATGTTGATTCACGGCTTGCCGCGATTTGGGTCAGCGTGCATGCGCTGTTGGCGATCGCGTCAGCATTTTGCGCCGTACAGGCCAAGCGTGCGGTGCGCCCAAATTGGTTTGCGGTGCGGCCTGCGCAATTGATTTTGCTGTTGAGCATTTTTATTTGGGGCTTAGGGATCGTTGTTTTTACTAACTCCCAATCCATTGAAACCCAACTGCCGGTGTTGTTGGTGGCGACCGGCTTGGCATGTGCAGCCGTTTGGTTGCTCTGCGATGATGTTGTGTTGATGAGCGCGACCCAAGCGTTGCTGTTTTTTCCGGTTGGTTTCCGACTGTTGACCTCAGCGCAACCTCAGTTTGCGACTATCGTGCTGGTAGTTTTGCTTGTGATCGTCAATATCCTCATTGCCCGTCGTTGGGGCCCGTCAGCGTTTGTTTCCGGCACCAACTTGGGCATTGCGCCTGCTGCAGGTTTTAACAACGCCAGTCCAAGCAATGTCGGTGTCGCGCAGCTAGGTGCTCAGGAAGCACAGTTTCAAGCCGAACGATTAACTCAAGACTTGAAGGCTGAACTGGCACGTCATAAAAATATCGAAGAGGAACTCAAAGCCGCAAAGCTAAGCGCTGAAGCCGCAAGCATGGCGAAAGGTGAGTTTTTGGCGACGATGAGCCATGAAATTCGCACGCCGCTCAACGGCATTATTCCCTTGCTGGAAATTTTGCGCGATAGCAAATTGCAACCCGATCAGCGTGACTACCTCAACACCGCTTACGGTTCTGCCAAGCAGCTTTTAGGGATTATTGACGATATTTTGGACTACTCCAAAATTGAAGCAAATAAGCTCGAACTAGAACAAGTGGGGATGAATCTGCGCGAGGTGCTCGATTCAGTGGTGCGCTTGATGGAGCGTCCGGCGCAAACCAAAGGTCTAAAAATCAGTCTCAAGCTGGATCCAGGTGTGCGTATTTCAATGCGCAGTGACCCCACGCGCTTGCGCCAGGTGCTCACCAATTTAGTAAGCAACGCGGTGAAATTTACCGAAAAGGGCGGCGTACAAATTGAAATCAGCAAGCGCTCGGAAACCCGCACGCATCAGGAGTTGGTCTTTGCCATTAAAGATTCCGGCATCGGGATTTCACCGGAAGGTCAAACCAAACTATTTAAAGCGTTTCAACAGGCCGATACCTCGACGACACGAACCTTTGGTGGCACGGGCTTAGGCTTGGTGATTTGTCAGCGCATCGTTGCGCTGATGAATGGGCAAATAGGCGTTAAGAGTGAAGCAGGGAAGGGCTCGGTATTTTGGTTTTCGGTGCCGATGCTCAAAGCGGCAGGTGATATTGGCTCGGCGCGACGTGATCTCAATGGCGTGCGCGCCTTGCTGATTTGCAATGAACAGCGCGTCACCCAACGCTTAACTTCAGTGCTTTCCGCGCAAGCGATGACCTTGACGCATACCACCACGACCGCAGACGGGCTGAGTAAGCTGAAAAGCTCGTCGACCTTGGGGGATAACTGGGCGTATGAGATCGCGGTGATCGATGTGAATTCGATGCGCACCACCGCTGCTGCCTTTATTCGCAACGCTTTGCGCGAACCATCAATGGAGCGGATGCGCTTTTTGCTGGTGCAATCGGGCGAGCCACTGAGCGCAGATGTTCTGGATCCGCGTCGCTGTGGTTCGATAATGCTCAACGCCTCCGAAGGCGAAGTGGCGATCCTCCTCAACCGCATGCTTGAAGTGAACCAAGCGAGCGAGCAGCGCTTTAGCCTGATGGAAGAAGCCGCACGTATGGGCGCGGATTCGTTCGCCGCTGCGGGCGTTCCAACCGGTCAAGTGGCTGGCCCAGTCACGGGGCATGTGTTGGTTGTGGAAGATAATCCGGTCAACCGCACCGTGGCGATGCGCGTTGTTTCACTGATTGGCGTCAGCGTTGAAGTTGCAGAGCATGGCAAGGAAGCGCTGGATAAATTAGCGACGACCAAGTTCGATCTGGTATTGATGGACTGCCAAATGCCGGTCATGGACGGCTACACCGCCACGCGCACGCAACGCACTCTGGAAGAAGAGTACAAAATGCCGCGCATTCCTATTATTGCGATGACGGCAAACGCAATGGTCGGCGATCGGGAAAAATGCCTTGCATCGGGCATGGACGATTATCTAACCAAGCCGCTCAATCGTGGCTTGCTTGAGCAAACCATGCGCAAGTGGATGCCTGCAAACGCGAAATCGCGCGCTGAATTTGTGCCGCAAGACTTACGCGCGGCCGCAGAGCCCACGATATCGCCGCAACAGGGCAATGAGTTCAGCGAACTTGCATCAATGCCAACACCCGCTATTCCCGCAGCGCAGTCGATGAGTCTTGAGGACGAGTTGCTGGCTGATTTAGCGCGTGCCGCCGATGGCATTCCGGACTTTTTCGATAGTCCAGCCACAGCAAAACCGGCAGTGCAAAAGCCTGCCCCGCTGGCTCAGCCCGTTGCAGCGCGCCCGGCCCCCATTGTAGCGGCGGTAAAACCAACGCCGGTTGCGCCCCAGGTTGTTGTGCCGGCGGCCAAAGCTGCGCTACCGCTCAAGCCTGCGATTGATCGCAGTATTTTCGATGAATTATTGGAAGTGATGGGCTCTGAATTTGCGGGCTTAGTCAATGTTTACTTGGAAGATACGCCGAAAAATATCAAAATTTTGGCACAATCCGCGCAGCGCGGGCAGGTCGAGGGCATGATCGCGCCAGCGCATTCCCTGAAAAGCACGAGCGCTAATCTAGGTGCCATCGTATTGAGCGACTTGGCGAAAAAAATTGAGCATGGCGCACGCAGCGGTACTTTGACCGACCCGATCAGTGATGCCAAAAACGTCATCGCCGAGTTTGAGCGCGCTGCTGCGTCGCTCAAAGCGCTCATTCAGCTGTAGTTGCAGTCCAAACTAGGCAGGCTAGTCTTGCGCGTCCGCCAAGTATTATTAGCAAATACTTGGTGGCTGAAATAAATTGTAGCGTCTGGCTTTGTTACGCTTCAAAGCCCGAACACGCAAAGGCGGCCCCATGTCGCACGGCAATCAGTTTTCCCTGCTTAAACAACGTCGCTTCCTGCCGTTTTTCCTGACGCAGTCGCTTAACGCGTTTAACGACAATGTTTTCAAGCAGGCGCTCATTGCGCTGATTACCTTTGGCGCATTGGCATTGAACGATGAGCAACGGAAAATTTTTACCCAAGTCGCCGCTGGACTTTTTATACTGCCCTTTTTTCTGTTTTCCGGAATTAGCGGGCAGCTTTCCGACAAGCTGGATAAGGCAAAAATTGCGGTTTGGGTGAAAGCTGCCGAAATCGTCATCATGGGCATCGGAGCCGTTGGGTTTTTCACGCAAAATATTTATCTTTTACTCGCCATGCTTTTCATGATGGGCGTTCATTCGACCGTATTTGGCCCATTAAAGTATGGGATTTTGCCGCAGGTATTGAAGCCGAATGAGCTCACCGGCGGCAATGGTTTGGTCGAAATGGCGACATTTCTTGCCATTCTGACCGGCACCATCGCCGGAACGACACTGGTTTTGCGGCAAAGCACCGAAGTTGCGCATCTAGGGGCTATATTGATTGCAGCCGTCTCCATTGGCCTTGCCGTCATCGGTTGGTTAACCGCGCGCGCTATTCCTACGGTAACTGCGCCCGACCCAGCATTGAAGGTGAACTGGAATCCAATCACCTCGACATGGCACAACCTACAAGATTTACGCGGCAACCGAACCGTTTTACTCAGCTGCCTGGGCATTTCTTGGTTCTGGTTTTTTGGCACGATTTATTTCACGCAACTGGCCAGTTACGCCAAAGAAACGCTCGGTGGGCAAGAAGGTGCCTACAACGTTTTGCTTGCGGTGTTTTCGGTTGGCTCCGCCATTGGTGCGGTGCTGTGTGAAGTGCTGTCGAAAAAACGCTTAGAAATTGGACTCGTGCCTTTTGGTGCCTTTGGTATGACCATCTTTAGCGTCGGCCTGTATTTCAGCTGCCCCGAGGCGCTGGGCAGCAAAGACTTAAACGTGCAGCAATTTTTGGCGCAGCCGCAGGTCTGGAAAGTGATGACTTGGATGCTATTGATGGCGATTTCGTCCGGGTTATTTATTGTGCCGCTGTTCGCGCTTGTGCAATCGCGTAGCTCGGTTGAAAAGCGTTCTCGCATTATTGCGGCAAACAATATTTTGAACGCCGCATTCATGGTGACGGCATCATTGCTGACCGTGCTGCTGCTCAAATTGCGCTTTAATATCCCGCAAATATTGCTGATCACGGCGATTTTAAACTTAATCGTGGCGATCTATATTTTCACGCTGGTGCCCGAGTTCCTAATGCGTTTTTGTTGCTGGATACTGATCAATGTGATGTATCGCGTGAAAGTCGAGGGCATCGACAATTTGCCGGAAGAAGGCCCGGCATTGATGGTGTGCAACCACGTTGGCTTTACCGATCCATTGCTGATTGCAGGCTGCATCCCACGCCCCACGGTATTCGTGATGTATTGGAAGATTTTCCAAGCCCCGGGTGCGAATTGGCTATTCAAAACCGCGCGCGCCATTCCAATTGCCGGGCGCAATGAAAACCCAGAAATGTACGCGCGCGCTTTTGAGTCGATTAGCAACGCGCTTAAAGCCGGAGAAGTGGTGTGCATCTTCCCGGAAGGTGGGTTAACCCCTGATGGTGACGTCAAAGAGTTTAAGCGCGGCGTTGAATTGGCTTTGGAACGTGACCCGGTGCCAGTATTGCCGATGGCCTTACAAGGCTTATGGGGCAGCATGTTTAGTCGTTGGGATAGGCACAATAAAAAGCTGAAATTGCCGCGCCGATTATTTGCGCGGGTTGCGCTGGTTGTGGGCCCGCTCATTAAACCTGAAGATGCAAAGGCCGAGGTTTTGGAGGCTGAGGTTAAACGTTTGCGCGGTGACTTGGCTTAGTTGGTATTTTTCACTCGAAAAACTAAATGTGTTGACAAAGTAATAATCCATGACAGTCTAGGTCACGATTTTATACATTTGTGGGTTTTTCATGACGAATTTCAAGCAAATTTTTACGGCAATCTTGGTTTTATCGACTACTTTTCGCATCTATGCCGCTGAATGGAGTGTTGGCAGCGGAATAGGTGTTCGTAACGCGCTCGTTCCTATTGAAGCCCGATTTGCCGGTGACGGTCAAACTCAGGGTGCGCAGCTGGATATTATCTTTGACGATGCGCGGTTGTCCCTACCGGTCGCCAGCGGCAATATCCCAGGTGCTGGCCGCAACGGCGGCATGTGCTCCAAAGTCAGCGCCAATCGTGTGGTCGTGCTTTTGCCTCTCAATTCGCAGGCGCCAACCACCTCGACTGTCTACTGCGAGATTCCGTTTACCGTTCGCAATAATGCTGCTGCTGGCTCAGCGCGTCTATCGGGCACTCGGGCACTTTGCTTCAACACGGCGGGGCAGCCAGTTACGCCGTGTGGCGTGCAAAATGGCGCGATAAAAGTCAACGCGCCGGTCGAGGGTGGGCCGATCACTTTTGTCGCCCCCTATCAATACCTCTATGTTTTGCTATCCGGTGCGCAAGATGCGCCCACTGTTAGCAGCCTGACCAACTACGGATTTTCATCTGGCAATCCGCTGCCTGTGCCCTTAGTTGGACTACGGGTAGAATCGCCGCGCAAGGTCGTTGCAGCCTTACCAAGGCGCGCGGCTGGCGACTTTGCGACTTATCTGCGCACTAATCCCAATCTAACGCGCGCCAAATTAGAGCGCTACGTCATTGTGCAA
>JANNYA010000073.1:0-3751 GCA_031409855.1 Rhodanobacteraceae bacterium
GCAATTCGGCAAACGCACCGTGCTAACCCGCCAGCATTTTAGCGACTTCGAAGCCGCGTATGGCAGCGATCCAAATGGCGGTGCGGCGGCCTTGGCACAGCGCGTCGATACTACAGCCGCGCCCAAATTGCCGAACGCGCCAATAGCTTGGATATTTCCTGGCTCAAAGACGACAGCGCGGTAGATGCTAGTGATTTGCCGGAACCAGCGGTGCTGGCGCAATTGGCGCTGGCGGAATTAGAAGGCGCGTTCGCAGAATTGCGTGGGATTTTGTTGGAATTGGGTGAGATGGGGAATGAGTGCGCTGTGCCTTTTACCGAACTTCGCAGCCTTAGAAACACCTCCCACGATTTGCCCGAAGCCCTGTCGCAATTCGTTTGCCCCATCGCGGTAGGAATGCGCCTTAAAGCGCACCCCCCGCACAGATCCCGGCGGGCGTAACTTACGCACCGGGCTCTTGCCTTGGATGATTAACGAGAAAGCGTTTGTTCGGCCATGGGTGCAGAATGCGGGGTTTGGGAATCCAGTCGGCGGCTAGGCATTCGATGCGTTTCCACGTCATGTTGTCCTTTTGACTACGCCGCTTCAGTGCGCGCCGCCATAAATCCAGCACAAAATAACGAAAAGCACTGATGCGCCGGATATTTGTCGGCACTGCGTGATAGCCAAAATAGCCGCGTACCACTTGCCCTAACCACTTGCCCTGCTCCGCTATCTGCCAGTGCCAGCGTTTGCACAAGGTTTGCTTCACCTTTTGCAGCGCTGCTCGCATACGATCCCGGCGCGTATGGCGTTGCAGTTGAAAGTTGCCGTGCCGGTCACTACCGCTGATGTGCGTGAAGCCTAAGAAATTAAACGTTTCCGCTTTGCGTGCACCGTTTTGACGGCGATACGCCGTTGCATGCCGACCAAACGCAATAAGCCGCGTCTTCTCCGGGTGCAGCTCCAGGCCAAAACTTTGCAGCCGCTCTCGCATCGCTGCCAGAAAGCGTTCCGCATCCTTTTGGTACTGAAAACCGACCACAATATCGTCCGCATAACGCACCAACGTCACCTTTCCGATAGCGTTTCGGCCCCGCCACTGATGCGCCCATAAATCGAACACATAGTGCAGATACACATTCGCCAGCAGCGGTGAAATAACCGCGCCTTGCGGCGTCCCAACCTCAGTTTCCTGGTATTCCCCAGCATCCATCACACCTGCTTTTAGCCATTTCTGGATCAGTCGTAGTACCCGAGAATCACTAATCCGATGCGCTACAAACTGCATCAGCCAATCGTGATCCACCGTATCAAAGAACTTCGACACATCCGCATCCAATATCCAGTTTACTTTGCGTTTGTCGATGCCAACCGCTAATGCATCCAGCGCATCGTGTTGACTGCGCTTTGGTCGGAAACCATACGAAAATCCCAAGAAGTCTTGCTCATAAATCGCATTCAACACTTCCACCACCGCCCGTTGCACAATCTTGTCTTCCAGCGCTGCAATGCCGAGCGGGCGCAGCCGTCCATCCGCCTTTGGAATGAACTTGCGCTTGGAAGGCAATGCCCGGAAGCCGCCACGGTGAAGGCGCTGATGCAAATCAGCTAACTTCTCTTCTTGGTTAGTTTCATAATCTTTCCACGTCACCCCATCAATGCCCGACGCTGCATCTCGCTTTAACCACGAAAATGCCAGCGCCAAAACTTCCGGCGTGATCCATATTTAACAACACGGGGCAGCAACGACGTAAACCGTTCTGTTTTATGACTTTTTGCTCTCTCTCGTACACGATCCAATCGTTGGGACAAACCCGGAGCCGGAGGCGGAAAAGCAAAAAGCGGCGGCACTGCGTCCGGTGCTTGTTCGACTGGCTCGCGTTCTCCTTGGCCCCAGGCCTTCGCTCCATCGACTCCGCGTCTGCTTGCGCAGATTTGTTCGCTGACTTCATCGCTACTATGCCCAAGTCTGACTTCTCCCGTCCGTGCATCATTGGCTTTAAGCTCCTCGCCTTCCCAATGCGGGCCGATTGACTTGCGTCAACGCGGCCAGGCGGGAGATCTCCCGGCTCCCGTACAAAGCGCTTACCGACATGCCAGTGTCTAGGACCACGCTGGACTGCACCGGCACTCGCGAAAGTGCGCCGTTGCATGCTGTCTTCCGCCGGATGAAAAGCGTCGACGTCCAGGTTATAGGTATTTTCGCGGCTCAATGGCTGGCCTATCGGCACCCCTGTCAACGCTTCGCGCTGCACCTCACGGTTCAACTCGCATGACTCGGGGACAAACATGGTTCGCTACTCCTTTTGTTGTAGGGGACTTGCACCCCATACGCTTTGCCGATTTGTGCCGGCGCACTCATCCTAGCTCTCCCCGCTCTAAGCGTTCGGTTCCTATCAAACCTGCGGGCGTGGAGAGGGAACTGTTTGCGCCAGTGCGAAACCCTTCGCAATACCATACAAATTCCCTCTCCACGCCCGAAACTATCAATTAAATCAAAGACTTCGCGCGGGGGTGAGAAGGCGCGCTTTGGCGGCACTGCCGCCTGCGCGTTCGAACGCCGAGCAGCTATGCTGCCGGCCGGGAGGGTTAGGGTGAGGGGCAATCCGCGCCCTGCCACGGCGGTAGGTTTTGCGCGGGGTTGGCTATGAGCGATTTGCCGGAAGGGTGGGTGAACGCTCCAATTGGTGACCTATATTTGTTGCGGAATGGCAGTTGATCGCTGCGACACGCTCGTTTCAATCCGCGCGCGCGACCGGTGTACGCACAACGCTCGTTTCTGATGAGTTGCTGACTACGCAACAAGCTGCGGATATTCTCTTTGTGTCCCGCACCCATTTGCTGAAATTAATTTCTGGCGGCGCTGTGAACGCATCTAAAACCGGCACACATCGGCGGTTAATTCTTAAAGACGTGTTGGCGTTCAAATCCCAACGAAACAAACAGCGCCACACGGCACTTCAAGCGATGGCAGACGCTGATCGCAACTTGGGAATCTATGATTTATGACGCACATGGATTCTGCTTTTCCTGGAACTTGAAGCGCGCAATTTGCAACAGGCTGCAGCCGTTTTGCGTCAGATTTGTCACTGAATCGCACCGGAATTGTGCCGTCAGGCGGTTTCCGAACGGCATTCGGATCAATGCAAACGCGGTGCAAATCCAGCCTGGAAAACGTCTGATTAGCTGTTCTTCGGTCGCCACCTCAAAAACTAAATTGCGACCAACTGTCAAACTTTCGTGTACACGCACGGCTTGCCAAACTAAGTTGATAGCATCCGACGGTTCACTGGATGCGCTCAGTTAAGTATCTCGACAAACAGAAATTTCGCGAACATCGCATGCTGCGCAAAAATCAGCCGCAAAAAATTAGTCACAGGGAAATTAACCGATGCTTATCAAACCCATCTTTATTGCTGATTTTCGTCGACAAACTAGCCGAAGCCTGCGGCCGCACAATAGACGCACGTCTGGTTTTTGCCAGCTGCTATTTGCAGCCATCGCTATTGTTGGCTTTGCGCAAGCCCAATCGCCCAGCGGTGGCGTTTATGTCATAACCAAGCAAGCCATCGCTAGTGGTGGCGGCTTTAGCAGTGCGGGCCCCTATGAGTTGGTAGGCACGCTTGGTCAAGCCAATGCCGGTGCGGCAAGCGGCGGCGCATACAGCGCACAGATCGGCTTCCAAACTGCACCAATCAATCAGTCAGACCCGTTGTTTAGCAACGGCTTCGAAAATTAAGGGGATCGCCATGAAAAATAAATTGCTCGG
>JANNYA010000074.1:0-6847 GCA_031409855.1 Rhodanobacteraceae bacterium
AATGGGCATCGAGATTGAACGCAAATTCTTAGTTGCCAATGACGATTGGCGCGCACTGGTGCACAAGTCGGAAACAATGGCTCAGGGCTATTTGGGCGGCACGCATTGCTCCGTGCGTGTGCGCGTCGCCGAAAATTCCGCTTTTTTAAACATTAAAAGCCGCGAATTGGGGTTAACGCGTCAGGAATTTGAGTATCCGGTTCCGATCAGTGACGCCGAAACGCTTTTGCGTAGCTTCGCTGAGGGCGCGGCAATTATTAAAACTCGTCACTACGTCCGCCATACGGATCAAAACGGCGCAGAGTTAACTTTTGAAATTGACGTGTTTGCGGGTGACAACGAAGGTTTAATAGTTGCAGAAATCGAACTGGTATCGGTGCAGCAAGCCTTTACGCGGCCCGCTTGGCTGGGCATCGAAGTCACCGATGACGCCCGCTATTACAACTCAAACTTAGTCACCGAGCCCTTTTGCCGCTGGCAAAAAGCCGCATCAATTCCGTGTCGCTTATCGCTAAACTCAGACTAAAGGAGCGCATATGAGTTTAGTGATTGGCCTGGCTGGCACACAATTGCTGCCCAATGAAGCCGAATGGTTAGCCCGCAAAGACGTCGCTGGCGTGATTTTGTTTACCCGTAACTTTGTCAGCCGCGCGCAGGTCATTGAGTTGGTCGCGTCGATTCGCGCGGTGCGCAAAAATTTGATTGTTTGTGTCGATCAAGAAGGGGGCCGGGTGCAGCGCTTTCGCGAGGGCTTTGTTGCGCTGCCGGCACTGGCGCACATTGGCGCACTGCACGCACGCAAACCCGGCACGGCGCGGCGAGCGTGCGTTTTGCATGCCAAGCTGATGGCCATCGATATTCTAAGCACGGGTATCGATCTGAGTTTTGCACCCGTGGCAGATCTCAAGCGCGGCAATTTAGCGATAGCGGATCGCGCCTTTTCAGCGAAGCCCGAGGTATGCGCGGAACTCACCATGCTTTACGCCGCAACTCTACAGACACAAGGCATGGCCGCAACGCTCAAGCATTTTCCCGGGCATGGTACGGTCAAAGCCGACACACATTTTGACTTGGCCATTGATGACCGCAGTGCGCCAGACATCTTCGCCGCCGACTTGTTGCCATTTGCCGCAGGAATTTTAGCGGGTGCCAAAGCGATTATGACGGCGCACGTAAGTTATCCCAAAGTCGATCTTGAAGCGGCTGGCTATTCGAAACACTGGTTGAAGACACTGTTGCGCGCGCAGTTAGACTTTAGCGGTGTGATTTTTTCCGATGATGTGGGCATGGTGGGCGGCGCGAATGTCGGCTCACTGAAAGATCGCATCGTGCGCCACTACCAAGCGGGCTGCGATTTGATTTTAGTTTGTTCCGCGCAAGCGACAGCGGAAGTGATGGCGCTGGGCGCGATCGCTAAACCGGCGAAGCGCACGCTAGTGAAAACATTGGCCGCCAGCCGAGTCGCGCGTGCAAAACGCATGCATGACACGGCAAAATTCATAACCATGCAACAGCAGTTAGCAAAACTTTTAGATCCGGTGCTACCTTTAGTGCCCACGCAAAACTTGGAAGCAGCATGAGCGATCAAGGCATCACGATTCCCACCGATCGCGAGCTTATCTTTGATTGGCCAGCGATTGACGCGGCGATGACGCGCATGGCAGCGGAAATTACCGCTGATCTAGTCGGCGAACGCCCGATTTACATGACAATTTTGACCGGCGGCCTGTTGATCGGCGGTTGCTTAGCGCCCAGAATCGATCTTGATCTGATTTTCGACTATGCCCACGCCACACGCTACCGCGGTGCCATTGAAGGCGGCAGCCTGCATTGGATCGCAAAACCACGCTGCAAATTGAAAAATCGTATCGTGATTTTGGTCGACGACATTTTGGACGAGGGTTATACCTTGGAAGAATTACGCCGCTATTGTTTCGACGAAGGTGCGCGCGACGTCAAAATTGCCGTATTAACCGTTAAACGCCATGATCGACGCGTGCCCGGCTTGAAGGCCGACTACATAGGCCTCGAAGTTCCAGACCGCTATGTTTTTGGCTTTGGCATGGACTATCGCGAACTTGGGCGGAATTTGCCGGGCATTTATGCGCTTAGGGATTAGGTAACAATGCTTTGTGAAGCTTTGACTACAGCCTCAATCTTCCCGAGTTACCTTCAAAACTTCATCAATACTAGTAATCCCGCGTGCTGCTTTCAGCCAGCCGTCGCTTAAAATGCTCGGTGAAAACTGGCGCGCATGGCGTTCAAGTTCGGATTCAGCGGCGCTGCTGTGTATCAGCTGGCGCATAGTTTCGTCTATGCCGACCAACTCATAAATTCCGGTACGGCCTTTGTAGCCACCGCGCCGTGCTGCAGCGGCGGCGTTCGGCCGGTAAAGCTCCACGGCTTCAGTCTGGCCGAATATTTTGAGTTCACGTGCGTCGCTGAGATAGCTTTCCCGGCTGAGCGGATCCAACACCCGCACCAAACGTTGCGCAAGTACGCCTAGTAACGAAGAACTCAATAAAAATGGCTCGACACCCATATCGCGCAGTCGCGTGACTGCGCCCACCGCAGAATTTGTGTGTAAGGTGGAAAGTACCAAGTGCCCGGTCAACGAGGCCTGGATTGCGATTTGTGCGGTTTCAATGTCGCGAATTTCGCCGACCATCACCACATCTGGATCCTGGCGTAAAATTGCGCGCAGGCCGCGCGCAAAGCTCATGTCGACCTTGGTGTTGACCTGGGTTTGCCCAATGCCGTCGATGTAGTACTCGATGGGGTCTTCCACTGTCAAAATATTGCGGGTGGAGTCGTTCAAACGCAGCAAACTGGCATATAGCGTCGTGGTTTTGCCGGAGCCGGTAGGCCCGGTTACCAAAAAAATGCCGTGCGGGCGGTGGATCAAATCATCAATACGCTTTAGCCCGGCGTCTTCCATGCCCAAATCACGTAAATCCAGGCGCCCAGCTTGTTTGTCGAGTAAGCGCAGCACGATGCGTTCACCGTGGCCGGAGGGAATCGTTGACACCCGCACGTCGACGGGCCGACCGGCAATTTTGAGCGAAATTCGGCCATCTTGAGGCAGTCGGCGCTCGGCAATGTCGAGCTTTGCCATCACTTTAATGCGGCTTGCCACTGGGGCGGCGATACCTTTTTGCGGGGCCAGCACTTCTTTCAACACGCCATCGACGCGAAAACGAATCACCACGCGATTTTCGAAGGGCTCGATGTGAATATCCGAGGCGTTTTCCTTCACCGCTTCGGTCAGCAGCGCGTTGAGCAAACGAATAATCGGTGCATCGTCGGCCGCCTCCATCAAATCCGTCGGCTCCGGTAATTCATCGGCTAATTTGCGTAGATCAAAACTCTGATCGATATCTGCTGCGGCGGCTTTCGAGGTTTCCGAACCTTGTTCGTAAAGTTCACGCAAGCGCGCATCAAAAGCATCGCTACTAAGTTCCTCCAGCTTTATCGGTGCGCCCAAATAGCGGCGCAGCTCAGTAATTGCTGAAATCTTGACGTCCGGGCGGTGAATGACCTGGGCGTGGCCACTGGGCAGCCAACTTGCCAAGGTTGCACCATGGCGGCGCGCAAAGCTAAACGGCGGTGCGGCGATTTGAGGGGAAGACATTGGCACAGCTCAGGCTTGATGCGGACAGCGCGCGAGTTTAGCCGGTTCAATCGCCCGCGTGCGAAGCCCCTTAACTTTAGGGGGCCTGCGCCCGTATACTCCGGCGCCTTTCGGCTGAAATCGGTACGTATTTACTGGTTTTAGGCGGCACTTTTGCCTTTTCACTCTTTCTTCCATCAACTTTAAGGACATCCCATGCTTGTTCAATACGGCCTATGGATCGCTTTTGTCTGCGGCATTATCGCGGTAATTTACGGGGTGCTAACCGCCCAGTGGATTTTGCGGCAGCCCGCTGGCAACGATCGAATGCAATCCATCGCGAAAGCGATTCAAGAGGGCGCAAAAGCCTATCTAGACCGCCAATACATGACGATTTCGATCGTCGGCGTGATTTTAACCGTGCTTATCGGCTTCGGCTTGGGCAGCTGGCTGACCGCAGTCGGCTTTGTGATCGGTGCGGTTTTATCCGGCGTTGCTGGCTATGTCGGCATGTTTGTTTCAGTACGCGCCAACGTACGTACCGCTGAAGCGGCGCGTTCGGGCATGAATGCGGCTATGGCCATCGCCTTTAAGGGCGGCGCGATTACCGGCATGCTGGTGGTGGGCCTAGGTTTAATGGGCGTCACCGGTTTTTACGCGTATTTATTGCATCAGGGCATTGAGCTAGACGCGATTTTGAATGCGTTGATCGGCTTGGCTTTTGGTTCCAGCTTGATCTCGATCTTTGCGCGTTTGGGCGGCGGTATTTTCACCAAGGGCGCTGACGTTGGCGCGGATTTGGTGGGCAAAGTTGAAGCGGGCATTCCCGAAGATGACCCACGCAACCCAGCGGTGATTGCCGATAACGTCGGCGATAATGTCGGCGATTGCGCCGGTATGGCCGCCGATTTGTTTGAAACTTATGCGGTGACGATTATTGCCACCATGTTGATCGGCTCGATCTCGGCTGGCTTGGGTGCCAATGCTTTGTTGTATCCACTGGTGCTGTGCGCAGTTTCCATCGTCGCTTCAATCATTGGCACGCTGTTTGTCAAAGTTAGCCCAGGTGGAAAGATCATGAATGCGCTCTATAAAGGCGTCATTATTTCCGGTGTCTTGAGCGCGATTGCGTTCTACCCAATCACTATGCAGATGATGGGCGGCGAAGGCAGCACGGTGCCTGCAATCAATATCTTCTATTGCACGTTGGTTGGTTTGGTGTTGACAGCATTGCTAATGGTGATTACCGAGTACTACACCGCCACCGAATACTCGCCGGTGCAAAAAGTAGCCGAGGCCAGCAAGTTCGGCCACGCCACCAACATGATTGCCGGTTTAGGCGTGTCGATGAAATCCACCGCGCTGCCGGTGTTGACCGTGTGCGCCGCGATTTGGACCAGCTATGAATTGGCAGGTGGTGCCACCGGTGCCGGCCTATACGGTATTGCCACCGCAGCGACCGCGATGCTGTCGATGGCGGGTATGATTATTGCGCTCGATGCTTACGGCCCGATCACCGATAACGCGGGCGGTATCGCGGAAATGGCAGAAATGGGTAAAGCCGTGCGTGACGTGACCGACCCGCTCGATGCGGTGGGTAACACCACCAAAGCTGTCACCAAAGGCTATGCGATTGGTTCAGCCGGTTTGGCAGCGGTGGTTTTGTTCGCGGATTACACGCACAAACTGGGCGAAGTCGGTATTTCCACCAACTTCCAATTGTCTGATCCAAAAGTGATCGTCGGCTTGTTTATCGGCGGCATGATTCCTTTCCTATTCGCAGCAATGGCGATGGAAGCGGTGGGCCGTTCCGCCTCGGCAGTTGTCGAAGAAGTGCGCCGTCAGTTCCGTACGATCAAGGGCATTATGCAAGGTACCGCCAAGCCTGAGTACGACAAAGCCGTTGATATGTTGACCAAGGCTGCGATCAAAGAAATGATCGTGCCAAGCTTGTTGCCGATTATTGTGCCGGTTTTGGTCGGTATTGCCTTGGGCCCGGCGGCCTTGGGTGGTTTGTTGATGGGTACGATCGTGACCGGCTTGTTCGTCGCCATTTCGATGTGCACCGGCGGCGGCGCTTGGGACAACGCGAAGAAATATATCGAAGAAGGTCATCACGGTGGTAAAGGTTCGGAAGCGCATAAGGCTGCCGTTACTGGCGACACCGTGGGCGATCCGTACAAAGATACCGCTGGCCCTGCAATCAACCCTTTGATCAAGATCATCAATATCGTTGCGCTAATGATTATTCCATTATTGCCGCGCGATGAAGCCACCGCCGTTGATTTGGCAGCGCTGGCGCACGCCACGGCACCTGCAGTCGTTGCACCCTTGGTGCCGGAAGTAACGCCACCAGCCGCCCCGCCAGTTGCAGTCGATCCAACCCCGGTCGCCAGCGTGTTCCCGGATTTGGGCGCAAACATTGACACCACCTTGCCTGGTGATGTCAAAGTTAGCTTGCCAGAGCGCGGTGTAGAAACCAGCCTACTTGGCTTTGTCAACGACGCCAGCAAGCCAGTCGACAAAACCACCTGGTTTGATTTTGACCGCATCTTGTTTGACACCGGTGCAAGCACTTTGCGGACCGAATCGAACGAGCAAATCAGCAATATCGCCGCGATTATGAAAGCGTATCCAGCTCTGGCGCTGAAAATTGGTGGTTACACTGACAACACCGGCGCGAAAGACGCGAACCTGAAAGTGTCGACTGAGCGCGCCGCAGCGGTGATGAATGCCGTCGTGGCGTTAGGTGTGGATGCAACGCGCTTAAGCAGTGAAGGCTATGGTGAAAAAAATCCAGTGGCCGATAACGCCACCGAAGAAGGCCAGCAGAAAAACCGCCGCGTGTCTGCACGCATCACGGCAAAGTAAGCGTTTCAATTAGTCTGTACTAATAAAAAAGCCGCAAGTGATCGCGGCTTTTTTATTGCTCGCTAAATCTAAAGCTTAGCCCTGCTCCACTACCAACCCATTTGCACCGCGATCGCCAGCATCACTAAGGCCAAAACAAAATAGATGAGCTGCAGTGGAATCATCCATTTGGCCCAGGTAATCCAGGGGATTTTTGCTAGCGCCAGCACGCCAACCGTAATGCCCGAGGTTGGGATCATCGAGGTGGTGAATTCGCCAAACTGAAACGCCAGCACGGCGGTTTGCCGCGTCACGCCAACCAAATCAGCGAGCGGCGCCATGATCGGCATGGTCAGCGCGGCTTGGCCGCTGCCAGAATGGATAAAG
>JANNYA010000075.1:0-10516 GCA_031409855.1 Rhodanobacteraceae bacterium
GCCAACTTCAACGCGCCATTATGGCTTTCGACGACGCGCTCTAAGGTCGGCATTAAGGTACGGCAGGGGCCGCACCATGGCGCCCAAAAATCCACCAACACGGGCGTCGTCATCGAGGCTTCCATGACTTCGGTTTCAAAATTACTTTGGGTAGCGACGATTGCGTTGCTCATGGATGGCTCTCAACTGAAGGCGTAATTGACTAGTGTCGCCCAATTTGGGGCCAGCGCGCGTGAATGCAAGCCGAGTAGGTGCAATTCAAAGGAATGTGGCGATAAGACTTCGATCCCGCAGGGATCGCATAAGTTAGCCGGTGTGTCGTAGCCGCAAAGCGGCGCAGACCACCGGAATCGGTTAGTGAATAGGTTCCGACCCCGTCAGGGGTCGCACAAATAGGCCTCAGCAATCTTTTGCGCAGGGTAGTTGATTCGAGGCGCTGTGTGCGACCCCTGACGGGGTCGAAACCGGGTGGGGTGCGGCTAAGTCCGGTGGTCTTCGGCACCTTGTGCCTACGACACACCGGCTACCTTCTGTGATCCCAGTGGGATCATTGCGTTGGCGCAACGCCGAAAATTCGCAACTCATTGGTGGCAAACTCGCGAAATCACATCAGTTTAAATCGCACCCAGTTGCTTGGACTGCCTAGCTTGATTTTTTGCAAGTTCACTCCAGCTCTAAAGTAATTCGACACGGACAATCACTCTCTATGCGCTGGCTTTTCGAAAAATGGCGTCTATACCGCGCCAGCAAGCTCAAATGGCAAGAGCACGAGACTTGGTTTCAAGCCGTTCTGTATCGCGTGCCAGGCTTAACTCGGCTGGCAAATCCAGAAAAGGCGACGCTGCGACAGCTCGTTAAAGAATTTTTGGTCGATAAAAAAATCTATGGTGCGGGCGGCCTAGAAATTGATTTGGGCCTGAAAATCAAGATCGCCACATTGGCGTGCTGGCCAGCACTGCACCTCGGCTTTGGTGCGCTGGAAGGCTTTTCCAGTGTCGTAGTCTACCCAGAAGGTTTTCGCGCCATGCGCAGCATAGTTGACGCGCAAACCGGGCTAGTGACCGAGTATGAGCAGGAAATGGCTGGGGAAACTTCGCAACATGGCCCGGTGGTGTTATCGAAAGACGATATTGAGCGTGGTTTAGCTGGTTTCGGGCGCATCGGCAATGTTGTGATTCACGAAATCGCCCACAAAATTGATGCGCTCGGCGGCACGATCAATGGCGTGCCGCCGCTGCATCCGAATATGTCAGTGCAGACTTTTTCCAGCTCACTGAGCGAGGCCTTTGAGGCACTTAAGCTCGACGTGGCCTACGGCACCGCGCAAATCGACAGCTATGCGGCGCACAGCCCGCCGGAATTTTTTGCGGTGGCAAGCGAATACTATTTTTTAGCGCCAGAGCATCTCAACACCATTTACCCAGGCGTATATTCACAGCTGGATGCATTTTATCGACATACGATTTAGGCACGAGCCTGTTACTTTTCCCGCTCCGAACCCAAACGTGCCCGCACGTCGTCCAAATATCGATAGACAATATTGCGCGCCTTGGCTTCACTAAAGCCCATCAGCCGGCCAATTTCTTCGGTGGTAAACCCTTGCAGATAAAGGCTGAGCCCCTGCGCAGATTCCGGCGCCTCAGCGCTTAAGCGCTTGGCCAGGGCGAACAATTCACCGCGGAATTCGAGTTGTTCGGCGCTTGAAAAATCCGCGATTTCCAGCTCATTGATGCTGACGTGTTCTTGTCCGCTGCCGCGCACCAAACGTTTGCGCGCGGCGTCAATGGACACGCTCACAATCACTTTACGAATAAAAGCCGCTGGCTTGTCGAAATTGCCCTCAGCCACCAAAGACTGCCAAAGTTTGAGGCAAACGTCCTGTTCTAGCTCCTCCAAATCAGCCTCAGGCATGCGGTGATCAATCTGGCGCAAAGTGGCCCGCATCAAGCCCGCGTAGCGCTCAATCAAGACGCGAAATTCTGACTCTGCGGGGTGGCGACGGCGGAGAAAACCGAACATTAGGAAGGGCGATGCGGCATTAGACGGAGCAATTTGGCATTCGCCGAAGGCTAATGCGCACTCAAGGGGCAGAGTCGCGAATGCTAGCCGAGTTCTCGATGAATTTTCGTTTTTTCCGACATTCCAGGGTGCGTTTCAGCGCCCAAATGCCGCTATTTGCCCGATAACGCCTTTTTCAAAACCTGGATAAATTCTTGCACCGCCGGTTTTAAGCTCTATCTTCCACGTGATCACGCCCGTTGCAGTCGCACGAGACTTCTTCGTTTTGCTGAGTGATCACTTTTTTTCAGCATGATTGACCCGAGCTATTGCGTTTGACGCATTTGCCCGTCTTATTTTTGCACTAAGGTATTTTCACATTAAGTTTGGCAAAAAACAGCGTGCGGTAGCGGCAAAAGCCCAATTGCGTTTAGAGTGTCCTCGGGAAAAAGCGCGGAAAGCCAGATGCAAACCTTACAAAGGCAAGATCTGGCACGTGTACCGACGGCGTTTGCGACGCTTACGGCAACAAGACAGCCTGCTCGCAGCGATCCAGCCCGGATTACGCCCGGCCTTTGACGGCTTAGAGCAACACGCCGAGCGCTTAGGGGAATCGCAAGACGACGCGCTCCTGCTCAAACATTGCGGCAAGCGCTCGCCGTTCGCGCCAAACCAGCGCAAAATCCTGCGCACCACGACCAGCGCACGGCTGCGGCTTATGCGCAGCCGCTAACCCGTCGAACCAGCGCTAAGGATAAAAATATGGCTGACATTCAACTGCGCATTCAAAAACTAGAGCAGCTGTTTGACACACTAGACCCGGCGCCGTTTCACGACAAAGCGCTGGATCGCAACGTCGATGCTTACCTGTTGGAAAGCGCCGCCGAATATAGCGCTAGCACCCAACTTAGGGTGGTGATTTATGCGCCTGCCGAGATGGCGTCCGATATTGCTGACATTGAGCGCGCGATACACACGCACTTTGCGCTGGCCACGCAACAGGCCGAGCGCCGACATCGTCGTCGCCGTGCGGTTGGCCGCCTTGCCTTGTTCACAGGTCTTGCGATTTTAGTGCTGGCCTTATCGTTACGCAGTTGGCTAAAAAGCGTCAGCAATCCATTTGCCGAAGCCTTCAGCGAAGGGCTGATGATTCTGGCGTGGGTAGCGTTGTGGCGGCCGATTGAAACGATTGGCTTTGATTCGTGGGAGGCGATGCAACAGCGGCGCTTGTTGGCGAAGCTTGCAAAGGTTCCGGTCGGGCACGTGGCGAGTTAGGCGGCAAAGCGACACAAAATTTACTAGAAATACGCACAGTAGCCTGAAGTAATACTTAGCCAAACCATGGCACCCACGGCTCAGAAGTGCGTTAGCGTCAGGCTCTCTTGCGAATGGGAGGCAAGCAATTATGTTGCACCAGCTCAAAACTATTGTGCATGCTGCCATTTGTTTCGCGGCGCAGATGCAGCTTCTGGTCGTTGAAGTCCCCATAGTGTGGTTTTTTATGTGGCGCTTAAAAGCGAACGCACTGCCGACTCAGCATGCCTGGCTGACTGGCGCACTTACGACGGATTCTTTGTGTAATTCGATGGCTGAATCGACACAGGATCAGTCATCGTTGGATCAGTCGGCGCCACGCACCGTTTGGGCACGCAATATTGTGTATCGCTCAGCCACCCGCAGTGTGCGAACGGCCGCAGTTGATGATCATGAGGTGGCAGATAAGACCGGTGAATTTTTGCGCCGTATGGTTGCCAAATCAAGCGTAGAGGTAGCGCACGGCCCGAAGCGGCGCATGCCGCACGCAGTCAACTATATTCACGGCGCTGTGCACTACAACGGCCTGACACTGATATTTGATGACTTTCTCGATTTAGCCCGGCATTTGCATGACTCGAAATTTCGCAGCGAGCTGCAGCGCGTCGCAAAAATGGAGCGTCGCGAAGTCACGTTCCTATTTCGCCAACGCGACTATGACGTGCTGGAGTTTGCCTACTGCGTGGGCGTGGTGCGCAATTTTTTGCCTTGGTTTTCCAACGCAAACGGTCCAAGTAAAAAACCGGTGTTGTGGGGCAATGTTGCACCATATCCTGCGATTAATCTGATTAACGGCGCTTGGGTGCGCGACATTCAGCGCCTCAGTGTCGGCAAGCTGGATCAGCTGGCACGCCCGAGTGTCAATGCCGCCGCCTATTTTCAAGCCAGCTATGGTCAAACGCCTGTCAACTATCGCTGGCTTGATCGTTTTCAAGCATGGTGGATTTCTATGGATGTGCGCGCACGCGGATTTCGCGGCCAGCTGTTTTTTACCAACCGCCGCCGAATTGAGCCGCACCGACTGGATGAATATCGCGCTGCAGGCGGCTATATGAAGTGGAGCGCCTGCCACAAAGTACCGTTCCCTTTGCCGCAAGCTAGCCCTACCCATTCCAGTCAAACATCGTCGGCATCGGCATCGGCACAGGGCACAAGCTCAAATTCCAAGCTCAGCGTGATTATTCCCACGCTCAACGAAGCACTTACGATTGCCGAGTGCATTAACAGCGTGCGCGCCGAGTGGCCTGGGGCGGAAATCATCATCAGCGACGGTGGTAGTCAAGATCACACCGTGCAGATTGCGCAAGCACTTGGCGCGCGCATTACGCCGCGCGAAGAAAATGATACGCCTGGGCGCGGCGCACAGCTGTTGCGCGGCATTGCCGCAAGCACCAGACGGGAAGGCCAAATCATTCTGCTACTGCATGCGGACAGCCGCATCGCGGCGCATACCGGCGCAGCGCTGCAAATAGCGTTTAGCGATCAAGCACTCAATGTCGCAAAATTGAGCGTGCACTTTGATAGCACCGCGCGGCGCTATCGCTTGTTAGAGCAAATTTGCAAAATTGAGTGTGCACTGAGCAGTTTTGGTGACCAAGGAATGGCTGTGCGTCGCGATTTCCTGGACGCACACCTGCTGCTGCTGCCGATGCCGCTTTTTGAAGACGTCGAATTTTTCGCCCGCGCCCGCAAACTCACCCCTGTGGCGCGCCTGCCCGTTGCGCTTTGGACGTCAACGCGCCGTTTCCAGCGATTGGGCTTTGTCCAAACAAATTTGATTAACGCAGCCCTGGTTACACTTTATTTTTGCGGCGTACCGCCGAGCAAGCTATATCAAATTTACTACGCACAGAAACGGCAAAAAAAACTGGTGGCAAAAGACTGCATGCGGGTTTAGACGCAGGGATTCAAACTGATCTCGCTTGGGCAAGGCATGTTTGCCTTGCCGCTTGCGCGACACTAATTTACCGTGTTGCTAACGCTAGACTTAGACCATGAATGCTCTGCTCGACCAACTCGAAGACTTTAATACCCGCCTACTTGCCTGCGGCGCGCGCTATGCACTAATTGGCGGGCTGGCATTGAGCGCGCATCAACTTCCCAGGGCGACGCAAGATATCGATTTTTTGTTGAATCGTTTGGACGCAGATATTCTTGACGCGCTGCTGATTTCACTCGGCTATCGGTGCATACATCGAAGTGACGACGCTGCGAATTACCGGCATGGTGACGCTGCAATTGATTTTATCTACGCCTATCGCGCGCGTGCGCTTTTGCTCATAGAAACTGCGCAAGCGCGGAAAATCGGCGCGCAATCGATCAATGTCGTCACCGTTGAAGGCATCGTGGGCCTTAAACTTCAGGCACTCGCTAATGACCCACGTCGAATACAAGATTTGGTCGATATCCGTAACCTCATCGAAAAGCATCGTGCAACGCTGAACTTGGCGCAGCTTTACGATTACTTTTTGACAAAGCCGCCCTATATGACGAATTTATCAAAGCAAGCAACTAACGCAGCATTGCCTAACTCCACTAAAAACGGCTCAGACAGCGAACTGCTGAGCGGCTTTACTGGCTGTGACATCCCCGCGTTTGCATTGCCTGAAGTTGCTGATCCAATCCGACTCGCGTGCGAGTTGAGCGATCTGGCGCGTATTTTGGGTGGCGAATTCGCGCCCAGGCCAGCAAATATTGGACATCGTATTTTTTTACTTTAGCGAATCACCAGCGGCTTAAAATAAAACCCGAAGCACATTGCCCCTGGCTAGCTTTAGCGGCGCTCTGAGTTCGTCATTCCCGCGTGCTTTTGGCGGGAATCCAGGGAGCTTGTTTTGGCGTTGCACCATTGCAATTAGCTGTACTTTGCACAAGTGTAGGCTAGATCCCCGACTAAAACATTCGGGGATGACGATCCGTCAGTTTGAATGGCACCCCGTTAAAACTCCTTTCAGTGTTAAAATTCCTAGGCTTTCTTCGCAAATGAAGCACACCAGCCTTTGGACGCGACCGACTTACCGGGGAACAAAATGCACGGATTGCGTGCATTTTTGGCATCCCCCTGCATCAAAGAGCAGCTCGCACAGATTTGATCCGGCGTGTGTTTCGGATACTTCACCTTATCGACTTTAGTCGCATCTTCAACATAACCCAGGGCTTTCGCGGTTGGATTGTCCAGTTCCAGATTCGGCAACGTGGCCGCTGGCTCCGCTGCATGCAGTGCCGGGACAGCCATAGCCAGTCCAACGGCACTGACAGAGGCTAATTGCAAAAAGCTGCGGCGGTTTAATGTGACTTTCGTTGACATAAATACTCCGATCTAAAAATTGGCCAAATGTCTGTGATTGACAACGCTTGATTATGCTTGCAGATGTGTGCAGCGACTGCATACAGTTGACCTTGATCCAGATCAAATGCAATTGCAATGCTGCACCACCTTTAGCGTGACTTTAAGGCTAGCCGTTGGTCAAGCCACGCCAACAGATCACGCGCAGACAACACGCCTGAAATCCGATCCTTTTCGCGGCCGTTTTCAAACAACACCAGCGTCGGGATACTGCGTATGCCATATTTTGCGCTAGCAAGTGGTGCCGCGTCCGAATCCACTTTGACAAAACGCACTTCTAACAGCTGTGCCGCTGCGCTGGCGAAGTTCGGTGCCATAGTTTTGCACGGGCCACACCATGCGGCCCAGAAATCAACCAGCACGGGCAGTTCGGTGCGCGCAATAAACACGGGCAAAGTCGCGTCGGTAAGCGCGACCGGCGCCAACGGCAGTAGCGCGGCCTTGCAACGTGCGCATACCGGCCCGGCGTGCAGACGGTCTTCAGGCAAGCGATTGATCGTCGCGCAATTTGGGCAAACAAGGTGCACAAAGATTATCCGGTAATTTTCAAAGAATTTGCTTGTGCAAGTTTGACTCCAAACGAAGTAAAAAACCCCGCTCACGCAGGGTTTTTTTGTACTGTGACAAGCACTTACAAAGCCTACCCGCAATCAGGCAGCAAAAACCACGTTTTTTGCGAGTGAGCGAGGACTCATTTCTGCCGTGTCGCTCATCGCGAGACTCCAATCGAAGCCCTCGCCAAAGCAAAAATCGAAGATTTTTGTTTGACTAGTAATCGCCCATACCACCCATGCCACCACCATGACCATGGTGATCGCCGCCGCCTTTCTCTTCTTTCTTCGGTGCTTCAGCCACCATGCACTCGGTGGTGATCATCAAGCCAGCGATCGAAGCTGCGTTTTGTAACGCGGTGCGGGTAACTTTGGTTGGATCCAAGATGCCCATCGCGACCATATCGCCGTATTCGCCGGTGGCGGCGTTGTAACCGAAGTTACCGGAGCCGTCTTTGATCTTGTTCAACACGACCGATGCGTCGTCGCCGGAGTTATTGACGATTTCGCGCAGTGGCGCTTCCATGGCGCGGCGCGCCATTTCGATGCCGTGCTGTTGATCTTCATTCGCACCTTTGAGCTTGTTCACCGCAGCAATCGCGCGTACTAATGCCACGCCGCCGCCAGGAACCACGCCTTCTTCAACGGCTGCGCGGGTTGCGTGCAGGGCGTCTTCAACGCGGGCTTTCTTTTCTTTCATTTCGATTTCAGTCGATGCGCCGACTTTGATCACTGCCACGCCGCCGGCCAATTTGGCGACACGTTCTTGCAGCTTTTCTTTGTCGTAGTCGCTGCTGGTGGTTTCGATTTGCGACTTGATTTGATCAATACGAGCCTTGATCGTTTCATTCTTGCCAGCGCCATCAATAATCGTGGTGTTTTCTTTTTCGACAACGATTTTCTTGGCGGTGCCCAAATCTTTCAGCGTGGCTTTTTCAAGCGACAGGCCGACTTCTTCGGAAATCACTTGGCCGCCGGTTAAAATGGCCATGTCTTCCAGCATCGCTTTGCGGCGATCACCAAAACCAGGCGCTTTCACGGCGCAGACTTTCACGATGCCACGAATGGTGTTAACCACCAAGGTTGCCAACGCTTCGCCTTCGACTTCTTCCGCGACGATCAACAAAGGCTTACCGGCTTTCGCAACGGCTTCAAGAAGCGGCAACATCTCGCGCACGTTGCTGATTTTCTTGTCGTATAACAGCACGAACGGGGTTTCCAGTTCGGCTTTCATGGTTTGCTGGTTGTTGACGAAATACGGGCTCAAATAACCACGGTCAAACTGCATGCCTTCCACGGTGTCCAATTCGTTCTTTAAGCCCGAACCTTCTTCAACGGTGATCACGCCTTCTTTGCCGACCTTCTTCATCGCGTCCGCGATGATTTCGCCGACTTCGACGTCGCCATTGGCAGAAATCGTACCGACTTGGGCAATTGCTTTGTCGTCTTTGCAAGGCTTGGAGCTATCGCGCAAATCAGCAACCGCTGCTTCAACGGCTTTGTCGATACCGCGCTTGAGATCCATAGGATTCATGCCCGCAGCAACTGCCTTCATGCCTTCGCGGATCATCGCTTGCGCGATCACGGTGGCGGTGGTGGTGCCGTCGCCAGCGACGTCGGAGGTCTTGGAAGCAACTTCCTTAACCATCTGCGCGCCCATGTTTTCAAACTTGTCGGCTAATTCAATTTCTTTCGCAACCGAAACACCATCTTTGGTGATGGTTGGCGCGCCGAAGCTCTTTTCGAGCACGACGTTACGGCCCTTAGGGCCCAAAGTTACTTTGACTGCGTTCGCGAGCACATTCACGCCGCGCAACATGCGCGCACGAGCATCTTCACCAAAACGGACTTCTTTAGCTGCCATGATCAATATTCCTTAAATGTTTTGTTTCTAAATTTGGTTAAAAAGTTTTTTGGAGGCCGTGTAGACCAAGTGATTTTGTTCAGAGCAAGGCGCAAGCGGTGTCAAGTAGGAATTGGCTGTAGCCAATGACGACCGAAGGCGCTAGCGCAGCAACGCCGCTCTGGACGAAATCACGCAGTGTCAAGACTCGATGATGGCGATCAAATCTTCTTCGCGCATTACCAATAGTTCTTCGCCATCCACCTTAACTTCGGTGCCGGAGTACTTGCCAAACATCACCTTGTCGCCAGCCTTAACAGCCAAAGCACGGACATTGCCGTTTTCTAAGATTTTGCCAGCGCCGACAGCAATGATTTCGCCTTTGATCGGTTTTTCAGTGGCCGAATCAGGAATCACGATGCCGCCAGCGGACATGCGTTCTTCTTCCATGCGCTTAACAATTACGCGGTCGTGCAAAGGACGTAGTTTCATAGTTCACCTTTCGAGTTAAAATAAGTTATTGAATTTTCTGGACTTTTTTAGTGCCCAGGTGGCTTTTTATGACCGCGTAACACGCGGGTGTTCCACCAGACGGGCGTAACTTGGGTGCGTGAAAATGGATTTCAAGGTGCTCAATGCGATTAACTTGCTATGGGCAATTCTTTAAACCGCCAACGGCGCTAACCATAACAGCCTGGGGCAGCGCCCCAGGAATGTTCGTACGATAAATTTGTTGAGGGCTGAAAGCCCGTTCAATCGAAATTTTCGAGTCCTGAAAGCCTACAATTGGCGCGGGCTTTCAGCCCTTAGCGATAAATGCTTTCTATCCCTGGGGCGATGCCCCAGGCTGTGATGGTACGGGCTTGCAGCCCTTGGGAAGTAATGCCATTAATTAACTAAGCTAAATCCAGCCGTGCTAACCGTTTATCGTCATAATGGCATTCTTTTACAAAGGATTATTCATGCACGCAAACGAAGCTAGCGCCAACGTTCTCATCAATGCCCGGCGCGGAAAGTGGGCGGAATTTTTCGCCATGCTTGAGCCATTTGATTTGAGCGAAGTACTAAAGGATTCGCGCGCAAACGATACGCAACGCCCGGTTGACGACAGTTGGCTGATATTAGAGTAGTGGTCTAATTACTCGGCAGCAGCGCAAAATAAAATCGCCCAATCTCGCCCTGCCAGCGCCCGAATTCCTGCCGCAAATCGCCACATTAGCTGCTCAAAATCATGGCAATTCCAAATCGGCCATGCCTCGTGCGCAGTTCAATTGCTTTCTTGTTCCTCATCTTTGCCTTTGGTAGTGCGCAAGCTGCGCCACCCGTTGCAATGCCTGAAACCAGCTTTTCAACCCTGCAATACAAAACTGGCGGCAACGGCTATATGGATTTAGATGGCCAGATATGGATTACCGGCACACTGGTAGGCCGTTGGATAACACCGGTTGACGAAACGGAAGCAAA
>JANNYA010000076.1:0-10126 GCA_031409855.1 Rhodanobacteraceae bacterium
AGGCCATCCCATAAGCTGCCCCAAAGCAGCTTGATCACGCCCCAACCGGCACCGCGAAACACGCCTTCCAACTCTTGAATAATTTTGCCATTGCCGCGCACCGGGCCATCCAAGCGCTGCAAATTGCAGTTCACGACGAACACTAAATTATCCAGACCTTCGCGCCCGGCTAAGGAGATGGCACCCAAGGATTCCGGCTCGTCGGACTCGCCATCGCCCATAAAGCACCAGACTTTGCGATCCGATACTGGGATTAGATTGCGGTGTTCCAAATACTTTAAAAAGCGCGCCTGATAAATCGCCATGATCGGCCCCAAGCCCATCGACACGGTTGGCAATTGCCAAAAGTCTGGCATGAGCCATGGGTGCGGATAGCTGGACAAACCCTTGCCGTCGACCTCGTTGCGATAGCCATCGAGCTGTGCGGCGCTAATGCGGCCTTCCAAAAATGCGCGGGCGTAAATGCCGGGCGCGCAGTGGCCCTGGATGTAAAGCAGATCGCCCAAATGTTCTGCGGAACGCGCACGCCAAAAATGATTGAAGCCGACGTCATACAGCGTAGCGGCCGAGGCAAAGGAAGCAATATGTCCACCAACTTCACCGGGCTTACGGTTCGCACGCACCACCGTGGCAAGCGCGTTCCAGCGTGTGTAAGCGCGCAACTTCCATTCAATCGCAGCATCCCCGCTGGATTTCTGTTCCAGGTGCGCGGGGATCGTATTAATGTACGCGGTGGTGTATTTGAACGGCAAATGGCCACCGGCAAGGCGCGTGGACTCGATCATGCGTTCCAGCAAAAAATGCGCTCGATCCGTGCCATCTGCGCCGATGACGGCGGCGAGGGCATCCAGCCATTCCTGGGTTTCTGTGGGGTCGAGATCATTTTTGGTGAGATCAGTTTTAGCGTCCATAGCACTCCCGCGCTTTCTAAAGTCTTTGAGCGCCCAAGGATAGACTAAGGATTGAGCAAAGTGCGCGCGAAAATTAGGCTTTGGGAATTTTGTCGGCAGACTTGCGCGCAGCAGCTATCCGTCCGCACTTTGGTGCCATTCAAACTGACGGGGAATCTCGGTAATTTTCGCTGATTCGAATTTAAGGAGGAGGCGCTCTGAGTTCGTCATTCCCGCGTGCTTTTGGCGGGAATCCAGGGCGCTTGTTTTGGCGTTGCACCATTGCAATGAGCTGTACTTTGCGCAAGTGCAGGATGGATCCCCGACTAAAACATTCGGGGATGACGATCCGTCAGTTTGAATGGCACCCTCCGCACTGTGGAAGCTTGCTTTAGGTTCTATACGGTGATCGTCGCTGGATTGGGCGACACAAATACCGTTAGAGCTTTGGCGATAACTGAAAATTTGGCGGGTGTGTGCGTGGTAATCTCACCATCCGTATTGATGGCACGCGGCCTAGACGTGCGAATTTCAAACTCTTGCCCTTGTAAAACCCGGACTCCAGGCAACTTGGCGTGATTTCCCTTACGCATGGTAGGTAGCAGCGCAAGTATTTGCCACCATTGCTTAGTCTCCAAGCTGTAGAGATCTAAGCGTTGATCGTCAATCACCGCGTCCTCTGCGATCACCATTCCGCCGCCGTAATGACGCCCATTGCCGACCGCGATTTGAATCGTGCGCACGCGCAAGACCTCGCCTGGTATTAAAATCTCTGCTCGAAAAGGACGAGATTGCCAAATTACCTGCAAAGTTGTCGCCGCATAAGCCAACAAGCCCCACCGACGCTTGGCCTCCTTAGTTAATTTTTCCGTAATTTGTACGCTGAGCCCCAGACTTGCCACATTAAAAAAATACTTGTCGTTTACGACTCCTACGTCAATTTGCTTCGTTAGACCTCTCGCAATTATTTGGCAGGCTTCGACGAGATTAGTAGGAATCCCTAAAGTCCGAGCCAGATCATTGGCGGTTCCGAGCGGCAAAATCCCGAAAGGTAAGCGAGTCGCTATCAAGCCCTTGATCGCTGCATTCAGGGTTCCATCGCCACCACCGATAATGACGAGATCAACTTTATCCTGATAACTTCGGATCAAGTCCGATAGTTGCCCCGGATGATCGGTAGATTCTTCTATCAATACTAGGCCGAGTTCCTTCAGAAAATTGATCGCGTTGGCCAGGTCAACCTGCCCGCGACGTGCATGGCGATTAACAAGTAGTAGAGCTTTTTGCACAGAGAATATTTTCCTAAAAGTCAATCAAATCACGCGACCGACTAGAAAGCGCACGCAGTTATTGCAACACCGCAGTGCCCGGCACGACCGCTGTTAGATGGAATAATTCCTCAATATCAACGCGATCAAATCGGTAGTCGGCGTTGCAAAATTCGCACTGAATTTGGGCAAAACCAGACTCATTGGCGGCGGCCATGGCCTCATCATGACCAATACTTTGCAGCATGGCCGCTACGCGCTCGCGCGAACACGGGCAATGGTGGGTCAGGGTTTGTTCTTTGGTCTGGACATAGCTTTCTTCATGAAACAAGCGATGCATTAAGGTGTCTTCATTGATTGCCGCCAATTCCTCGGGCTTGAGCGTTAACAACAAATTTTCGACCCGCGCCCAGCCATCCAAATCGAGCGGGGTTTGATCGCCACCGACTTGCGCGACCCGTTGAATTAAAATGCCGGTGGTGTTGTGGGCACCGTTCGCAAGCATAATGCGCGTGGGTAATTGTTCAGAGCTGTTGAAATATTCCTCAAACGTCGCCGCAATTCCATCGGCTGCCAAGGCCACAATGCCTTGGTATCGCTCGCCTTGCTCCGGCTCAATCGTAATCGCCGCCGAACCACGCGCGCAGGCGACAGAAAAATCATTGGGAAAAGGCGCTTGCGCTTCGGAGTCGCTGCGCGCAATGCCGCGTAAATAACCCAAACTGCTGCATTCGGCGAAAATTTGGCGCAATGCCCCCTGGGATCGCAGCTGAATGCTCAATTTGCCTGTGAGCTTGATGCCGCTCGTGAACAGGGCCGCTGCGCAGACACACTGCGTCAACCAGTCTTGCGCCGGTTTTGGTGCGTGGCTGAGCGTATGCAAACGTTCATTAGCATGCTCAAGGCGCGCCCAAGCGGCGCGTACGCCCAGTTCGGGGAAATAGTAGGAAATTAAACGATCTGCGTGCATGTGGGGCCAAATAGAAATCGGCGCCATTGCGGCGCCGATGTTTGAAAAAATTAATGGATTAGTGTGCTGAATCCAAATCGTTAACCGGTCACGCCTGCGGCGACTGGCTCTCCGCCCGCAGGGCCTACCGGTGGGCCAACATTTGGTGTACTGGCGATATCGTCACCGGTTGCCCAATCCGCTGGCGGGCCCGGCTCGCGGCCTTCCATAATCGCGTCAATCACGCCGACATCAATGGTTTCGTATTTCATAAGCGCCGCAGCCATCGCGTGCAGCTTGTCCATGTTTGCGCTCAATAACTCGCGCGAGCGGGCATAGCAACGGTCAATCAGATTGCGCACTTCCGCATCCAATAACTTTGCAGTTTCTGGCGACACTTGGCGGGTTTGCGTCATCGATCGGCCGATGAACACTTCTTGCTCATCTTCAGCGTAGGTCATCGGCCCCATCGCTTCCGAAAAACCCCATTTGCTGACCATACTGCGTGCCAAGTTGGTGGCGCGTTCAATGTCGTTGCTGGCACCGGTCGTCACGTTTTCAGTGCCAAAAATCAGCTCTTCCGCCAAGCGCCCGCCATAAAGACTGCAAAGCATGCTTTCTAGCATAACCTTAGATTGCGAGTAACGATCACCTTCTGGCAAATACATCGTGACACCCAGCGCCCGGCCACGCGGAATAATCGTGACTTTGTAAACTGGGTCGTGTTTCGGCACCAATCGCCCAACGATGGCATGACCTGATTCGTGATACGCGGTCATACGCTTTTCGTCTTCGTTCATCACCAATGACCGGCGCTCGGCGCCCATCATGATTTTGTCCTTAGCTTTTTCGAAATGCTTCATCGAAACGTCTTTTGAACTATCACGCGCGGCAAACAAGGCAGCTTCATTGACCAAATTGGCTAAATCAGCGCCGGAAAACCCAGGCGTACCGCGTGCAATAAAACTAGGCTTGACGTCCAAGTTAAGCGGCACTTTGCGCATATGCACTTTTAAAATTTGCTCACGGCCACGCACATCGGGTAAGCCAACGACCACTTGACGATCAAAACGACCTGGACGCAACAGTGCCGGATCCAGCACGTCGGGGCGGTTGGTTGCCGCGATCAAGATCACGCCTTCGGTGCCTTCAAAACCATCCATTTCGACCAATAACTGATTCAGCGTTTGCTCGCGTTCGTCGTGGCCACCGCCCATACCAGCGCCACGATGGCGGCCAACCGCGTCAATTTCGTCAATGAAGATTATGCACGGCGCATGCTTTTTGGCTTGCTCAAACATATCGCGCACCCGGCTTGCGCCAACGCCGACGAACATTTCGACGAAATCTGAGCCCGAAATTGTAAAAAACGGTACCTTGGCTTCGCCCGCAATCGCTTTTGCAAGCAGTGTTTTACCGGTTCCAGGCGAGCCTACCATCAACACGCCACGTGGAATCTTGCCGCCCAGGCGCTGAAATTTCGCTGGATCGCGTAAGAAGTCAACCAGTTCCTTCACTTCTTCTTTCGCTTCGTCCACGCCGGCAACGTCGGCAAAAGTGACCTTGACTTGATCTTCGCCTTGCAAACGCGCTCGGCTTTTACCAAAGCTCATCGCACCGCGACCACCGCCGCCGCCGTTTTGCATCTGGCGCATGATGAAGATCCAAACACCGATCAAAAGCACAATCGGCAGTAAGTTCATCAAAATCGAGCCGAAACTAAAGCCGCTTTCTGGCGCAGTCGCTTCAAAGCTCACGCCCTTCTTAATCAAAATATCCGGCAACGTCAAATGCAGCGGTGGCGCATAGGTGTATTTCTTGCCGCCTTGTGTGTTGGTGAACTCGATCTTACGACCGTCTTCTTCAATCGTGGCTTTCGACACTTGGCCATCGTCGACCGCTTTCATGAATTCTGAATAGCTGACTTCGTTGGTCGGCGTGCTGCCCATGACATCCGGGCCAAAACTACGCACGGCTAACAGGAGGACGATTGCAATAACGCCCCACAAAAATAAATTTTTACCTAGGTCGTTCACTTTCATTCTCCAAAAAAGTTGTGCTGCCAAAAACCACTACAAACAAACCATTGCTGTTAACCAGCATTTACTGCGCTACTCGCGGCAAAACGAGTGCCATTAGCACTACTGCACGTACTAAACACGTTTGCCCGTCGCCATGGCGTATATTTCGCGCGAACGCGATCTAGACGCGGCTGGCTTGCGTAAGTTCACTTTCGTGTAACGTCCGCGCAGTAGCTTTAGGTGTTCGTCCGTCCCGGTGCCTTGAAACAATTTTACTAAATAGGTGCCGCCGGGTTTCAGCCAAGCTTGCGCAAAGTCTGCCGCAAGTTCTGCTAGATACAGCGATTTCGGAATGTCTACCCCATGCATACCACTCATGTTTGGGGCCATATCCGAAAGTACAAGATCCACTTTCTGACCATCCAGCATTGCTTCAAGTTTTGCTAAAACTAGTTCGTCGGTAAAATCACCCTGTAAAAACTCCACGCCTTCAAGTTGTTCCATCGGCAAAATGTCGGTGGCAATCACGCGGCCTTTGCCTTTAAGCCAACGCACGGCCATTTGCGACCAACTGCCCGGTGCCGCGCCTAAATCGACCACCGTCATTCCTGGACGTATTTTTAAATCGTCTTCAAGGAGTTCTTCCAGCTTGAACGCCGCGCGCGAGCGTAATCCTTGCGCCTGCGCCTGCTTGACATAAACATCACTGAAGTGTTCTTTTAGCCATCGACTACTGCTCTTACTGCGTGCTGCCACTTAAGGTAACCTTGGTTGAGTTAATTTTTGATCAAACGAAGTCTAATTATGCCACTGACCAACCCCCAACGCAGTTATTTACGCGGCCTGACCCATTCTTTGCACCCAATCGTCATGATTGCAGAAAACGGTGTCTCAGAAGCGATTCAAAAAGAGCTCGATATCGCGCTAAACGCGCACGAATTGGTCAAAGTACGCATCAGCGCGCCTGATCGTGAAACCAAAACGCTGTGGTTGGGGGAACTCATCGGCGCGTCGAAGTCTGAATTGATTCAGCAAATCGGCCACATTGCCACGCTTTACCGAAAAGCCAAAGAACCCAAATTGATGCTGCCGAAGTAAACGCAGTTTTGTATCGAACGCTGGTCGCAAAGCAGCCTGTATCGCACAACCCTTTGGCATAACGTCTCTATGAAAGTTATCTCCGCAGTTTTGCTCGTTCTATTATCTGGCACTAGCCAAGCGCAGGATGCCGTCGTTCATATCGGCACGTTATATGCGCGGGTTGACGGCGTAGCGCAGCGAAATGTTTCGTTAATTATTGACGACGGCAAGGTTCGCGAGATTCGTAAAGGATTTATCGTCGTCAATGACGCCAAGCTTGAAGCCACGGCGAGCTTAATTGATTGGTCGAAAGATGTGGTTTTACCAGGCTTGATTGATAGCCACGTACATCTAGTCAGCGATAAAGCGGGCATAGAAGCACAGCTCAATCAATTGACACTTAGTCCTGCCGCGAAGGCATTTGATGCAGCGGTCAACGCGCGTAAAACCCTGGCCGCAGGCTTTACCACGGTGCGAAATTTGGGCGATAAAGACGGCGTCACTCTCGCCCTACGTGATGCGATTGCGGCGGGCAAAGTGCCTGGGCCGCGCATTGTTGATGCCGGTTCAGGAATTTCAGCCACCTCGGGTCACTCGGATGGTGCGCTCGGATTTCGCGATGATTTTCGGGACGTCATTAGCAGCCACAAAAACTTGTGTGATGGTGCAGACGAATGCCGTAAAGCCGTAAGGCTTCAGGTGGCGCGCGGCGTTGACGTGATTAAACTTGCCATCACCGGCGGCGTGAATAGCCGGATTGGCCTGGGCCTCGGCGCGCAAATGTTTGACGACGAGGCGCGTGCCATCGTTGAAACTGCGCACCTTTACGGCAAACGCGTCGCGGTGCACGCACACGGCGCCGATGGCATTGTCATGGCACTTAAAGCTGGTGCGGACTCCATTGAACATGGAACTCTATTGGATCAGGCTGGGCTTAAGCTGTTTGCTGAATCAGGCGCTTATTATGTGCCCACCTTGTCCACTATAAATGGCTACATTGAGCGGCTGCGCGAGAATCCAAATGCTTACTCACCGGCAGTTAAGCGCAAAATCGAATGGCGCATTGGCATCACCGGCAAAGCACTGGAATTGGCGCACAAAGCTGGCGTAAAAATTGCGTTTGGCACGGACGCGGGCGTCAGCCTGCATGGCCGCAACGCCGATGAGTTTGAGCTCATGGTGAAATTTGGCATGAGTCCGAAGCAAGCGCTGATGGCGGCGACCATTAACGCCGCTGATTTACTAGATTTGAAGGATGAAATCGGCAGTTTGGAGCCAGGAAAGTCGGCGGATTTGATTGCCTTACCGGGCGATCCTTTTGTTGATCTCGCCGTGCTTAAGCGCGTTAGGGCTGTGATTCGGGCTGGGAAGTCGCTTTAGCATCTCTGCCGTTTTGCGGGCTCGTCATTGCGAACACAGTGAAGCAATCTCAACGCGTCCCGACTAAAAGACGAAATTGCTTCGCTGCGCTCGCAAAGACCAGGTTCATGCTCTCGGAGCAGCCGCTTTGAGGCTGACTATTCACAATGACGAGGATTTCTAGCCTAAATTTGAATCGCACACCACTGCCTAAGAAAAATACGGGTCGTGCGCCTCTGCACTTGCGCCTTCTGGAACCCCTTCGTTCATGCGAATCTTCAGCGCTAAACCATCGCGTGAATCGGCTTTCTTGAGCGCTTCTTCTAGCTCGATGCGACCCTCGCGATACAGTAAAAACAGCGACTGATCGAAAGTTTGCATACCTTCCGACAAGGAACGTTCCATCGCTTCTTTCAGCTCATGGATATTGCCACGGCGAATCAAATCACGAATGAAAGGCGTATTGAGCAGCACTTCAACCGCAGGCAAACGTCGGCCATCTTTACCAATCACCAAACGCTGCGAAACAATCGCACGCAAATTTAGCGACAGATTCATCAGCACGTTTTTATGCGCCGGTTCCGGGAAGAAGTTTAAAATTCGCTCCATCGTTTGATCGGCATTATTCGAGTGCAGCGTGGACAGACACAAATGCCCGGTTTCCGAAAAAGCGATCGCGCTTTCCATGGTTTCGGTGTCGCGAATTTCGCCGATCATGATTACATCAGGCGCTTCACGCATAGCATTTTTGAGCGCTTCCGCATAGGTGTGGGTATCAAGGCCTACTTCGCGTTGATTGACGATTGATTTTTTGTGCTTATGCAAAAACTCAATCGGGTCTTCAATCGTTAAAATGTGGCCCGAGGCATTGACATTGCGATAGTCCAACATCGCGGCCAACGACGAACTCTTGCCAGAACCGGTCGCACCGACCATTAAGATCAGCCCGCGTTGTTCCATGACCAGCTCACGCAATACTGGCGGTAATTTAAGCGCTTCAAAGCCGGGGATCTCGCTTTTAATGGCGCGGATTACCATGCCCACTTCGCCGCGCTGCTTAAAGACGTTAATACGGAAACGCCCTGCGTCCTTCACGGCGATGGCCATATTGAGCTCTAAATGCTTCTCAAAACGCGGCACGTCGCCTTCATCCATCAAAGAATAGGCAATTTTCTTCACCATGCCCGGAGGTAGCCCGGTATTGCCTAGTGGATAAAGTTTACCTTCGACTTTAATGTTGACCGGAGCACCTGTGGTCAAAAACATGTCGGAAGCGTTCTTTTCCGTCATCAATTTCAAAAAGTAGCCAATATCCACCTGAGGGCTCCGTTATCTGTTTTCGCGTAATGGTTGCCAGCCATGAGCACAACTGCTCACAATCAGCGTATCCGTTTTTGGACTCTTTCTAACTATGCAGCATCTTAGATCAAATTCGCAGCGTTTTGCGTATTCATGGCCGCCACTTATCGTAGCAATACTATTGTTTGCAGGCTGTGCAACCGCACCACGCCCGACGCTAGAGCTAGCCCGAGCGGCACAGGCGATTGAGCAAGCACGTATCGCCATGGCAGAACGTGATGCCCCGTTAGACTGGCGGTTTGCGCAGTCCGCAATGACAGCGGCCACCGAGGCTGATCAAGCCGGCAAATATGACGCTGCGCAACAAATGAGCGAACGGGCGCAAATTCACGCGGAATTAGCCCGCGTCAAGGCGCAAGCGGCGCAGGCGCGCAGTGAGGTGCAGGCACGCGAAGCGGAAAATCAGCAACTGCGCAAGCAACTACTCGACGCTTCGGATAAGGCACAAGAATGATTCAATGTTTCCAGATTGCTGCCGCGACAGCATTATGTTTGGCGTTAAGCGCGTGCGCCACACCGGGTCGGGATTTAGATTTTGAACGCTTGAGTTCGCAATGGGTCGAAGCGGGCAGCAGCGCCCTGCCTAATAGTGTTAGCGCCAGTGATCGTGCAATTGCACCCTTGCTTGCGGCTGATGTAGACAATGCCTTGGCGCGCTGGAAAATCGCGCAAAGCAAGGCTGAGCGCGAACAATTGGCTTACCTGGTTGAGAAAAAAATTGCAATTTTTCAAGGCAGCGTAGCCCTGGCGAAAGATCAGGCGCGTTTGCAAGCGTTGTTACTAGAAAAACGCGATTTAGAACTTGCCGCCGCGCGACTACAGGCGGAGGCAGCACAGCGTGAAGCCGAACAGCTACGCTTTCAAAACATCGTGCAGGCGGAAGCGGCGGAGCGGGCGTTGAGCGATGCGCGTGCGCTGGCGCAAACGCAAAGTGACGCGGCCGAGGCAGAGCGACTTCGTCAAGAACAACTGACTCAAATGGCACTAAAAGAAGCCAGCATCGCGCGTGAGCTTGCTGCTGCACAGGCGCGCGAAACGAAGTTAGCCGAAGCCGAAGCGGCGCTGCGCGGCGATCAAGTTGAAGCCCTAGAGCGTCAAGTTGCCGGTTTACGTGAGCTAACGACTGCGCGTGGCAAGTCGCTGATTCTAGGTGATGCCTTTTTTGCCTCGAACCAAGGCAGCTTAAGCAATGCCGGCAAG
>JANNYA010000077.1:0-7018 GCA_031409855.1 Rhodanobacteraceae bacterium
GGCAATAAATACTTATCGAAGATGTACAACGACTATTGGATGCTGGATAACGGCTTTCTGGATCGAGAAGAATTTGGCGATTTGCGCGACTTAATCGTGCGCCCCTATGCGCAGCGCGACACCGTGACGGTCAAGCCAGAAGACGCGCTGACCGTAGCCTATCAGCGCATGAAGCTTTACGACGTATCGCAATTGCCGGTGATGACCGATAGCGAAATCGTGGGCATCGTGGATGAATCGGATATTTTAATGCACGTTTATGGTGATCAAAGCCGTTTCCGCGATCCAGTTTCCACCGCGATGGTCAGCAAACTAACCTTCGTCGAAGTCACCGCGCCTGTTAGTGAGCTGATGCCTATTTTCGATCTGGGCCAAGTCGCCATTATTAAACAACAGGGCAAATTCTTAGGCTTGATCACGCGCATGGATTTGCTGAATTACTTGCGCCGCCGCGCCAATTAGCGCCGCATGATCGCGCTAATCCAACGCGTCAAACGCGCACGCGTAACCGTAGACAATGCCTGCGTCGGCGAAATTGGCATTGGCTTGCTGGCTTTTGTCGCAATTGAACGCGGCGACACTGATGCGCTGGTCGCAAAATTGCTGCACAAGCTGCTGAACTATCGTGTGTTTGCTGATGATGCCGACAAAATGAACTTGTCTTTAAAAGACGTCGCTGGCGGCTTGTTATTGGTATCGCAGTTCACGCTGGCCGCCGATACCAATTCTGGTCTGCGCCCCAGCTTTACGCCCGCTGCCCCACCTGAAGAAGGCAAACGGCTATTTGATGCCCTGGTCAGTGCCGCGGGCCAAGCGCATACGCGCGTGGCGACCGGAATTTTTGGCGCTGATATGCAGGTGGAGTTGCTCAATGATGGGCCAGTAACGTTTAGTTTGCGGGTGGTAAATCCGCCCGCTATTGCACCGTAAACTGCCCAATCTCGATATGTTCCTTCCCTTCTTCAAGCCTTCGCACGGTGGCAGTAGTTTTTGCAGTACCTTTGCCAAAGGGCGTTTGGAACTCTAAATACACGGTAATCGGCGCCGCCAGTTTTTGCTCGTGATTGGCAAAATAGTGCGCATAGACCGTGTAGGTGCCGGGCAGCGGGCGCGCAATGGTGAATGTTTCCGGGCCATAGCCTTCGGTAAAATCATCGCTCATTTGGCCACCGGTGCTAGTTTGCGCTTGGCCGTAATAGGCCCACTCACCTGCCGGGTCCAGTACCCACAAGTCGATATCGACGTCATTCGCATTCCAGCCCATTACCACGCGTAAACCGACTGGCACCGAACCAACAAGCACCGTTGGTACACCAAGTTTCTTCAAATCTGGGCGTTGCGCTTTGTTCGCACGCGTCAGCAAATCGTTGAATTCATGCAAGGCAGTTAATTGAATCGACGCAAAGCGGCTGTCCCATTCGTGGCTGGCGACATACCAGAGCATTTCCAAGGCGCGTTTAATATCTCCACCACTTTCGCGCGGCGCACGTGCAAGGCTTAATGCGAAATCCCGATAGCCCTGCGGTTCTTCAGTGCGCAGCGATTGCGCCAGTTCAAACTGCGCCAAAGCCACGTCCCACTGCTGCCATTGACGCAGCTTTTCCGCCAGCACGCGAATCGCGCCAACGTTTTCTACCTGCACTTCGCTGATATTGGAAAGCACGCGCAAGGCCAGCATTTTGTCTTTGCGCTCATCGTAAAAATAGTCCGCGCAATCAAGATAAAAACCAATGCCGCCCTCGCTGTCCGCCTCGCTTAAATATGCCGCATAAGGATTACTGGCGGCGCGTATGCGGGCGAGATAAGGCGCGTTCGGTGTGTAGGGTTTGAGTGCTAGCGTGGCTTGGGTATTGCCTGCTTGCGTACTGGGCGAGTCGGTTTCAATGTCGCTGGGGTCAATCCTGGCGCCGGTCAGCACAATTTCATCCAGCGTATCACTCGAAGCTTCCATTTCGCGTACTTCACTCATTGGCGCTGCCGCCGACTCTGCCATCGGTTCCGCTCGTGCTAGCGCGGGCCTAGGCGGAGGAGGAGGCGGCGCTGAAGGTGTTACCTCGCTCGCTGGCGCACCCGCGATCTCGTCTGTTGCTACGGTATCCGCGTCTACATTTAGCTCCGCTCTCTCTTTCGCCTGCGCACGCTCTGCGGTCACAGAGGCGCGTTGATCGGCAGAAAGAGAATTCAGATACGCCTCATCAGCGGCCAACAATTCTTGCATCAACTTGCGGGCACTGGCTTCGTTGCTGGGCTTATCGCCCTGCGCCTGCAACATTTGTGCACGCTTGAGCAGAGCCGCCGCACGTTTCTGTTGTGCATAATTATTAGCTGCGCGCCATTGATTTGCATTGCGCGCCGCCATTGCAGGCAATACGCCCGAAAGCCATGGGTGCGGTGTCGCGTGCCTTGCTTTGAAATCATGCCACTGACTAATCAGCACATCTAAGTTCGGCGTGACCACTTCGCCGCTGATTTTTACCACACGTCGCGCATCAAACTGCGCGCGCAATTCCGGCTCAATCGGTGCCACGTCGTAGCGCAGATAGTCATCAATCGATTCGAGCACTAGTAACGAGGTTTGCGCCGTCACCACACTAAATTGGGTCGCCAGCGCGAGCGTCTTTTTTCTCACCTCCTCAGGCGCACCAAGGTTTCCAGACAAATTCAACGCATGGATTTGCGTTCTGGCCCACAGTCGCTGGATTGGCGCTGCCAACTCACCCGCGATCGTTGCTTGCCAAGGCGTGCTGATGCTGCGCGTTTGCGTTTGCGCGCCGTTGCTCCAGCTTAAACTGATCTTGGTTCCGGCTTTGCAGCGCGCGGCTAGCGTCGCGGTACCGGCCACGACCTTGCTGATTGCTAATGCGTCCACGCAAGCCCCGGCAGGCGCGCTGGCCCGCACACCCAGGCGCGCAGCAGCTGCGGTTTTTACCGCCTCGGCGATGTTTAAGGCACTCAGATCCAGCGTGTTCGCATTTAACCGCTCCGCCAAGCGCGCAATGCCCTCGGCGTCCGGCGTTGCGGTCGCCACAGTAATCACATACTTTCTTGCGCGTGGCGTGCGCGTTTGAATCTTAAACGGCTCGAAGGTGGCGCTGCCGTCGGTCAAGACTATCGCCAAATCCGCCGCCTCGCTAAACGCGAGCGCTTGCAGTGCGGTACCGCCATCGTAGGCTATGGCTTTCAGCGCGGCAAAAAACTCCGCGCTATTGCCAGCTTTGAGCTGGAAGTTTTGCGCCGGTGCCGCTTGATCCCGAAAAGCGATCAACTGGATTTTGGCATCTCCATACGCAGCGAATAGCGTGCGCAAAAATAGCGCTTCTTTCTGATGATCGCGCTGCAGGCCGCTGCGCGAGGCATCTAGATAAACCGCAATCGACTTGGGCGCGGCGCCGCGATCAGGCGCCCAGCTCGGGGCATCAATCTGCGCCACAACATAGTGAAACGGATCTTTTAAATCCGAAGCCAGGGTTGAATACACGTTCGCAACCCGCTCAGCCGGCAAGTCCAACGCAAGCATCGCTTCCGGCTGCACGTTTACTTGGCTACGCACCGCAATTTTGGCGTCGCTAAGCGTTAATACGCCCGTCGAACTAGATTTATCAGCGGGTGCACCTGCGGCTTCAACACGCACATCGTAGCGATCTAGCTTACCGGTCACGGGCACAGGTAAGCGGTACTGCCACTTGCCGTCCACGCGCTGCAGCGCCTGCTCAATCGTGATCGCAATGCGCTTACGGCCGCGCGCAGGGATCGGGTAAATCCGCGTGCGAAACACATTGCCGCGCGTCAACTCCGCCAAACCCGGGTCAACGCCACGGCGCGTAATCTCTTCAAATGCGATACGCGCGGTTTGCTTAGGCACCACTACGCCCTCGCGCAGCACACCATTGACCTCCAGCGCATAGCCCGCAACCGTTTGCGCAGGCGTCAAAGGAAATACAAATTCGCCTTCCATTACCCGATTATTCGGATTTTCAAACTCCAACTCGATGCGCGTGCTGGCTAAAAAACCGTAAGTCTGCGCTTGAATATTCATGCTGCTCAAGCGAATGGGCTTCTCGCCCGCGACAGTAGGCGTCCAAATTTGCACTGGGCCGTCCTGCGCCATGGCGGGCGTACCGAGGAATGGCAGAGCAGCGGCGAATAGCAAGGCGAGCGATTTCATAGTCGTTTTTTCCGTTTGAGCTCAGGCCGCTACGTTAGCAAAAGCCAAACGGGGTTAATTTATTTTTTTGCCCCAGCGGTGCTACTTTGCACTAGGCAACAAGCAACCTATGAACGCGACGCAAACACATCCCCCGAAAAAAGCAAAGCCCGTTCACCGGCGCGGCTTCTGGCTTCAATACAAATCCGCACCTGCTCCGGCGCATCTGCCAATTCATGAGTAAAAGTCCAACCGGCATTATTTAAACGCGGATCGCCGAACACAGCGGCAACGTCAGCTCTAGGCGAACCGGTTACGCAGGGTAATGAACTACCCTTGATGAACACGACAACGTCATCCAACACGCCATCGTCTAACGACGCGGCCCAACCCTCCAAATGCAATACGCCCTCCTTTGATAGCGTGCACAAATCCGCCCAACCCCAAGCGCCGCGCCTAAAATCGGAAAGCGACGCAAGGCTGACTTCGCTGTTGCACGCAACAACATATAAATCCTGCTCGTGGGCCAGTGATTTAGCGAGGCGAACATAAGGGTGCGCAGGCTTTGTTGCACTCTCAATCGAGCTTTTTACGAAATTCTCGCTCACGTAAGTGGTGCCATAGATTTCATCAGCGAGCGGCGTAATCTCACTGATGCCAAAGTACAAAATCCCTGACTCGGGCATCTTTTTTTCCGCGTCTAAAAGCGCCTGATCGCGAATGCTGAAACACAATACGCCACGCGGCGTCAGTAAACTGATCAGCTTTTGCATCCATCCGTGAAATAGTGGTTCGGGCAAATGCGAAAACAAGGATGCAACCCAAATAAAGTCGAATTTTTCGGGCGACACACCATCAAAAGCCACCTTTTCGGGCAAAAATTCTGCGGGGTTTGCAAAAGACTGTATGCCGTGTACACCAAATTGTTCGGCGACATACGCTGTTGCATCTGTTTGAATTTCAGAGGCCCAAATTTGGCGCGCCGGTATTTGTGTAGTCAATAAGCGCAATAACCGTCCGTAACCACAAGCAAAATCAAGGATTTTAAGGCTGGGATCAGACGGGTTAAAAAAATTCTTGATGATTTGATGCGCGGCATAAAATTGCTGAAGCGAAATTGCATAATACTGACTTAACGCGATATCACTGTTTTGGTGGTGCCCAAGCGAATGCAGCAACATTTGGTCATCTGGATGAATAATAGCGTTCAATGGCGCAACCGATTGCCGCCCACAAATTCCCTCGGCGTAGCCGCGAACCATTTGTTGAAATTCAAGGCTAGTAGTCGTGGCATTAGTTTGATTGAGCAGTTGCAAAGGTTCGACTCCATTGTTTTTGTAACCAAAGCATACTCGATACTGATTTTCAGCCAGCCATTTTTGGTTTCCAGGCGGGTTCCGACGCGGCCGCCCAAACTGAACCTGTAAAATTTAGCAACTGGTGCGAATGCTCTAAATACGTACAATTCGCCTCCCTTTGAAGCGCGGACTATTTGCCATGCTATTTGAAACCATCAGTCAATTCGGTCACGAACAAGTCGTGTTTTGCCACAATAAAGATGCGGGCCTGAAAGCCATCATCGCGATTCACAACACGGTCTTGGGTCCAGCACTGGGTGGTTTGCGTATGTGGCCTTATGCCACCGAACAGGAAGCGCTCAATGATGTGCTCAGACTTTCGCGCGGCATGACTTACAAAGCTGCGGTTGCTGGCTTGAATCTAGGCGGCGGCAAAGGCGTGATTATTGGGGACCCAAGTAAGGATAAATCCGAAGCGTTATTCCGTGCGTTTGGGCGCTTCGTCAACAGCTTGGGCGGGCGCTACATTACTGCTGAAGACGTCGGCATTGACGTCAATGATATGGAATATGTGTTTCGTGAAACCGAATACGTCTCCGGTGTGCACCAAGTATTCGGTGGCTCCGGTGACCCATCGCCGTTTACCGCAGCCGGCACTATGCAGGGCATTATGGCCAGTTTGCAGCACCGTTTTGGCAATGAAGACGTCGGCAAATATAGCTACGCCATTCAAGGCGTCGGGCACGTGGGCTATAACTTAGCCAAGTTGCTGCGCGAACAGGGTGCCAAGGTCTTTGTCACTGACATCAATCAAGCCAATGTCAAGCGCGTGGTCGATGAATTCGGCTGCGAAGCGGTGGGCTTGGATGACATTTATGACGTAGCTGCCGATGTGTATTGCCCGTGTGCACTGGGCGGCACCGTCAATAAGGAAACGATTCCGCGTTTTAAATTTAAAATTATCTGTGGCGCGGCGAATAACCAACTTGCCACGGAAGAGTGCGGCAATGAAGTCGAACGCCGAGGCATTATTTATGCGCCCGATTACGCGGTGAATGCGGGCGGGCTGATGAATGTGTCGATTGAGCTTGAGGGTTACAACAGCGAACGCGCGATGCGCATGATGCGCACGATCTATTACAACGTTGGCACCATCTTTAAAATCGCCAAACGCGACGGCATTCCCAGCTGGAAAGCCGCCGATCGCATGGCCGAAGAGCGTATAGAGTCGATTGGACGGGTTAAATTGCCGTGGATGGGCAATGCGCCGCCGCGTTTTGCCGGACGTTCGAAAACCTAAACACGCCTCGCCCGTTTGCCATTGCTTTCAATGTTTTGCCGACGCAAAACAAAGTTGCATCGAACGGGCGTTTTTTTATCGTGGAAGTTGTGCTTCAATAGGGCTCGAACGTGTTTTGTTTGGCTCGGCAAACGAATAATCAGAAATTTGTTGCGGCAAAACATCCTACTCAAACTTCCATTGGGCAAACTGTATGGCGCGCATTTTGATTGTTGATGACTCACCATCCCAGCTTTTGATTCTTAAACGAATTGTTGAGAATTTAGGGCACTCCGT
>JANNYA010000078.1:0-17202 GCA_031409855.1 Rhodanobacteraceae bacterium
GTTGATCACCATCCTTGAATGATCAACCCATCAAAACCACCTCGCCTAATCCAATTTCAGGCTCACGCCTGCTTGGATTCACGTCGCGAACTCAGGCTCATACCTCATTGGACAAGGCTATGGCTTGGGTATTTGAGCCAGCAGTAGTACCTTAGATCCCCCAAATTCGTAATGCTCGAGAATTCTCCACGCATGATCTCGGCATCCTTTGCGTGCGCAATAGCGATGATGTCCCAGAAACTATTAACTGGGATTGCGGACGAAAGAAATTTCCCATCGTTTTCAATTAAATACATAGCAAACACGGCGTCAAAACGAAGCGCCAGTGCCGCTGCCTTGTTGGGTTTGCCCGATACTTTTGCACAGTGCCAAGCGAGCCGAATCAATGCCAATCCATACGGATGTGCAGCAAGCGCCCGATCTAAAAAATACCTTTGCTCAGTGCAACGTTTTTTCGTTGCACCAACAAAATCGAGTTCCGCCACCACTGCATAACTCGAACGAATATCTTCCAACTCGGCTTTTTCAAGATAGCGCTCGAAGACGGCTGGCGTAGGCGAGCTTGCGAATTGCGCCGAGTTTGCAAGCGCATAAGGACAGAGGCTGCAAGCAAATAAATAGATGAAAAAGCGCCAAAAAAATGGGTTTGAAATCTTCGGTTTTGTAATTTGCATTAATGCATCGCTGGTTGAAACCGCTGACATCTTACTAAATGATCGCACGAGAATCGCAACTAAGTCGCTGCCTAGTCCAATAACCCCATGCGACTAAACGACTTAGGCGGCCCATCGCAGATCAAAATATGGTCGTGCAAAGCAATATCTACCGTCGCTAACGCTTGTTTTAGTTTGCGGGTGAAATGGATATCACTTTGCGAAGGCTGATCGGCGCCGCTGGGGTGGTTGTGCGCGACAATCACGCCAGTGGCTTTGCGTGCCAGCGCTTTTTCAACCACTGCCCTCGGTTTGAGCGAGATATCGGTGATCGTGCCGCGTGCAATTTCATCGAGTGCGATCAGGCGCAATTGATTGTCTAAGCTCAGGCACAGAAACACCTCAACTTTTTGATCCTGTAGCGTCGCCTGGATCAACGCGGTTGCAGCGCTATCACTACTCAATACGTCGCCCCGCTGTAAGTTTTGCTGCATACAGCGGCGGCCTAATTCCAGCGCACCCTGCAGTTCGCAAAAGCGCGCCAAACCCATGCCGCGCAATTTTTTTGCCTGCGGCCATTCCAGTGCCAATAAACTGCGCAAACCGGGGGCTTTTTGCAGCATTTCGCGCGCTAAATCGAGCGCGCTTAGATCGCGAATCCCGGTGCGAATGAATAGCGCAAGTAGTTCTGCATCGCTCAAGGCGGCCACGCCCTGGTGCAGCAATTTTTCCCGTGGGCGGCAATCTGCAGGCCAGGTGTGGATAGGCATCGTGTGCTGCTCATTAAGTCTAAGAGCAGACGAAACTGCCACGAATTTTGCGCTTTTGGACTCAGATTAATCTGGCTTTTGCACCAGATTTGACGAAGCCTACAGATCAGGGGATGCGCTGATCGAATCGCGCTAGCGCGTCACACTATTCGCCCGCAACCAAGCCGCCAATTCGTCTTGCTCGATTTCGCCCGCAGCAAGTTGAATCATGATCAGATAGCACTGCTCGTCGGTCGCATGTAAGGGTATTTCATGTAACACCAAAAAAGTTTCAGCCAGAACAAATGCTGTGCGTTTATTGCCATCCAGAAATGGATGATTTCGCGCCATGCCATGCGCGTATGCAGCAGCCAGATCAAAAACATCGGGGCTAGCATACGCCTCCAGCTGCTCCGGGCGCGCAAGCGCAGATTTCAGCAGTCCAAAATCTCTAACACCTGCTAAGCCACCATGCTGCTGCAATTGCTCGTCATGGATCGCTAACACGCTTGCCTCTTCAAACCAGTGCCAGATTCTCATTTAGCTAGCTCCCGAAGCACATGCTTACGGCGATGCATCACCTCACGCGCCGCTGTCATTTGCTTGGCAAAGTTTTCATCAAACGCGCGCAACGTCACACCGTCAGCGGTGCGAGTTACAAATAGACGATCACCCTGCTGCCAATTCATCGAATCCATCAGCTCTTTCGGCAAGAGCACGCCGGAAGAATTGCCAACGGCACGGATGGTCAGGGCTTCAGTGGTCATTTCGCTCTCAATTTAGTAATTACGGACGTTATAACTTTAGGCCAATCGAGCGAGCAACGCAATCGGGTAGCGCGCTCAGCGAAGTGGCATTGAAATTACGTTAGTTAAGTCAGTAATTACTTCCAACTGACATTCGCGGGCAACACGCCAACAAACTGCCAGCGCGCCGGCAGTTCGGCGCTGCTTAGCTGCGCATGCAGTTGCCGTCGCAAACCAGCCTCGTCAAGCACATCCGACACCAGCCAGGCGCTCAAACGTTTCGTATCAGCATCAATATCGACGCGCACTGCGGCAATTCCGGTCAGTGCGCGAATCGTGCGTTCAACATGTTCAAGATGCACGTTCACGCCCGCCACCTGCACCACGCGGTCATGTCGCGCCAGCACGTGCAGCCGTCCCTCGGCGGTGCGCTGTAGCTGATCCGGGAACGCCACCGCACGGCCTCGGTGATAACAATCGACTAACTGCGTGATCTCGGAACGCCCCGCATCGGCAAAAATATAGCGCGACATCAATGTCATCGGCCCCGGTGCATCGCGCCACGCCACACCCGCCGTCTCGGTTGCGCCATAAATTTCCAGCATGCGCATTTGCTGAAGCTGTGCCTGTGCGAAAATTTCGTCGGGCAATGCTTGCCCCGAACTGATGCCCAGCATCGGCGTGGGCCAACGCGGCTTCGCTGGTGTAAAAGCAGCGTCAGGTTCCAGCGCGGCGACCCAAAACTTCGGGTGCGCGATCAAAATATCCCCCGTCTGCAGCTGTGCGCGCACCACCGCTGGCGCTTGCCCTTGCAGCGCTAGCACCGGCAAATTAAGCTGCGCGGGCAATAAAACGCCGAATAAAAACCCGTACAAATGTTGGCTTGGCATCACCGTCACGATGCGCAACGGCGTAACGCCGCCGGCGCAAAGCTGGGGCAAGAAATCACGAATTTCCGCGTCCAAATCGCATAGACGATGTTCAACTCGACGCGGTTTTCCGGTTGAGCCGGAGGTGTAAAAGCTCAAAAGCTCGGTGCGCGCGGCGGCATATTCGACAAAGGCGCACCAGCTGGCAAAACTACGCCCGATCGGCGTCGCATCCAGGCTGCCGCTCGCCTCCGCATCCAAGGCCACATAGAGCGCGCTGGCGACATCGATTAATTCAATCGAATCAATGTCCGCGTCGTCACGATTCAAAGCGATTCCGCTAAATTGCTCAGGAACTGCATAGTTCGGACGCAATTGGCGCATCTGCCCGATAATAAAGTCCGCCAGCCAACGTGCCACAAGTTCTGGGCACGCATGCCATGGCTTTGATCGCACTGATTCAGTCACAGGCCTAACGCTCAAAACAGCATTATTTCAGCATCTCCGGAAGGCTCTTTTTGGCTCAAATACGCGGCAATTGTGGTGATCTCGCCGCTCATACCACGATCATCGCGCAGCATCGGCACCAGTTCGCGTATCTTCGCGCGCATCGCCAACACCGCTGGCGAATAGCTGCCCTGCTCGGATTTCTCGGTCAAATCCATCGCCTGACACACCGCCAAGCTAAAGATCGCGGTGATATTGGCCAACACATCCAGCGCATCACTGGTTTGCCGTGCGGCGATGGTGGCCAGCGGCACGACATCTTGGTTATTTGAGTTGGTACTCCTGCCCTGGACGCTGGCGGGCAGCGCCATGCAGCGCAGTTCTGCCAGCAGCGCGCTCGCGGTCACTTGTGCGCCCATAAAACCACTTTGACGTGGCCGACCGCGCAACTGCGGCTCCAACCCGGCAATGCTTTGCCCGTGCAGATTCGGATCGACCAAGCGCGCCATCGCACGCTCCGACCATTGCGCCCATTGAATCAGCGTGGTGCGCAAATAATCGCTGGCAAAACCCACGTGCTGGCCGAAAAAATTGCCGCCGTGGACAACTTGGCCACTATCCGGATCGATAATTGGATTGTCCGACACCGAATTCAATTCGATCTCGACTGTGGTGTCGTGGTGATCCAAGGCGTCCAAAACCGCGCCGAACAGCTGACTTAAACAGCGCACGCTGTAAACGTCTTGCGGCGGCGTGCCGATGTCAGCCTGTGGCTTAATGCGCGTCGCATCTTTCCCAAGTCGCGCCAATTCGGCGCGAATCGTCATCTGCCCGATGTGTGGGCGCACTTTAGACAGCAGTGGCGACATCGACTCTTGAAAGCCGCGTAATACCTGGGTGTAGCTACTCGCCGCCAGCATCGTCCAACGCAACAGCCGCCGCGCGCGCGCGCCATTGAGCGCTGCGGCACCGGTGGCAAAACTACAGCCATTCACCAGCGCCAAGGCATCGCGCTTTTCCAAACTGAGCGGCGCAATGCCGCGTTCACTCAACGCGCTTTGCGCCGAACGCTGTTGCCGCCCGATCATCACATCGCCCTCGCCTGCCAAGGCCAGCGCGACGTGCGCCAATGGCGTCAAATCGCCGCTCGCGCCCACCGTGCCCATTTGCGGCACGATCGGGGTCAAACCTTCATCCAACACGCGCTTGAGCAAATGAATGACCTGGTCCGAGGCGCCCGAATAGCCCTGAAGCAGCGTTTGCAACCGCGCGATCATCGCTGCGCGAGTTTGCACCACGCTAAATGGCCGCCCGACGCCAGTCGCGAGATGGCGCAATAAACTGCGTTGATGCGCGATCGCATCTGGGTTCGCCGCCTCCGCACTCAGCGGCCCAAAGCCACTGGTCACGCCGTACACCGAAACCCCCTCGGCCAAGGCTTTTTCCAATGCCAGCGCTGACTTGCGGGTGCGCTCAAACATCGCATCACTCAACTCATAGGGCACTCGGCCATAGGCGATATCTTCCAACAGCGCGATATTAAGCTGGCGCGGACGCGCTGATTTGGGCGCCGACACCGACGGCACAAAATCGGCTGCATCCAGCTCTGGCAACGCCTGCACAGGCATGCGCAGAGGTACCGGCGATTGCTTGTCGGTCAGCATCAAGGTGGCTTCTAACGAAGCGCCGACGGAACTCGAAGGCAGCGGTGCTGCCACGGTTTCCCGCTCGCGCCGCTTTTGCTCGACATCGCGCAAGCGATCCATATCACGCGCGGCGCGTTCGCGCTCTTCTGGCGGCAGTACGCGAATCAACAGCAACACGCGGTTTTCATTTTCGATCGTGCTCATCATCATGCTGACGCGCACTGCGACAGGGTTCATTTCATGGTTGAACAAATAATCAAAGCGCGCGGAAAAATTACCTTTCTCAACGCCCGCCTTAAACCGCCCGTAAAACTCTGGCGTTTTGGTACACGGCGCGATGTCAGAAAAAAAGTTCTTGCCGATCATATCTGCGGCATTGCGCCCGCTGACTTTCGCTTCGCCCATGTTGTAGGCCATGATCGTGCCGCGCAAATCAAGCTCGATGATGCCAAATTGCATACGATCCCGGCCTTTGCGGGGAATGCGCGTCAATACTTCAGCAAGTTCAATATCGTCGTAACTTAAAAATTCCATAGCTGCTCTCAGGCGATGCTGGGCGGGCAGTCTGCATGACAAAAATGTGAATTGATCTGCACACACTTAAACAAATGTTTCGGGGTGCAAATATTTACTTTGACAATTGCCGTGTGGTGGGCACCGCTTGCATGCGGCCGCTGATTTTCAGCGTGCCTAGAAACGTTTAGAGTAATGACGTATTTAGAGGGTCATCGTATGCCAAATTTTCGTCGCCGTACGTTTCTCACCTTAGCCGCCAGCACGCTGCTGAGCCGCCACGTACTTGCTGCCCCCAAAAGCAGCGCAGATGTTTTGGTGCTAGGTGCGGGCATGGCCGGCCTGAGCTGCGCGCATGCACTGCGCAAACAGGGCTATTCGGTGATTGTCTTGGAAGCACGTGATCGTATCGGCGGACGCACGTGGACGGATAACACGCTCGGCGTGCCGCTCGATATGGGCGGCGCTTGGATCCATGGCATCGACGGCAATCCACTCAGCCGCCTAGTCGCGAATGCGGGCGTCACTACTTTTGCGACCGATTGGGACGCCGTCCAGCTGTATCAGGGCAAACGCGCCTTGAAAGCTTCGGAACAGGCGGCTGCCGATGACTTATACGAAACGGTGATAGCGGCAGTCGAAGCAAAGCAAGCACGCGCAAAATCCAGCGATACTTTGGGCGCAGCACTTGCAAGTGTTACGGACGAGCAGCTAGACGACGATGTCATTGGTGCAGCGGTGCGCTGGCAACTCTGGAGCGACATTGGCACGGAGTACGGCGAAGAGGGTGCTGCGCTATCACTGAAAAGCTGGAATCAAGATGAGGAATTACCAGGCGATCACGTATTACTGAAAAACGGCTACGGCGCGCTGCTCAATCCGCTTGCGCGAAAGCTCGATATTCGTATGAACTGCATTGTGCAGCGTGTAATACACGGCAAATCGGGCGTGCGGGTGCACACCAATCAAGGCATTTTCACTGCCGACGCCGCAGTTTGCACCTTACCGCTCGGCGTGTTGAAGGCTGGCTCCGTACGATTCGAGCCTGCACTTCCGCAAGCGCATCAAGCCGCCATCACGCAGCTAAATATGGGCGCGTTGGACAAAGTGGCATTGCGCTTCCCGAAGGTGTTTTGGCCCTCCGACACGCACACCTTTGCGCGCATTGATGGCCGCAGCGATCAGCGCAGCGAGTTCTACAATATGGCGCTGGTGCATGATTTACCGATCATCGTGGCACTAACCAGCGGCGATTATTCCCGCACACTGGAAGCGCTGCCAAGCACGGCGGTGACTGCAGCGATGATGACCGAGCTACGTGCAATGTTTGGCAGCCGCATTCCTGAGCCCGAACGCGTCGCGCGTACGCGTTGGCTTAACGATCCTTTTGCGCGTGGCTGCTACAGCCTTATGCCGCCGGGCGCCTCACTGAAAGACTATGCGGCGCTGGCAAGGCCGATCGGCACGCCCGAGGGCGGCAAGCGCATTTTCATGGCGGGCGAAGCAACGGTAACGGACTTCCCAGGCACCGTGCACGGCGCCTACGCCAGCGGCGTGCGCGCCGCCAACGAGGTTGCGGAGTATATTTAAGCGCTTGAGCAGCGAAACCAAGTGCACTGATGTGGCGATGCGCGTGGCCTGCAACGGATCCCGGCAATTGCAACGGATCGTGCAATCCCGCAAGACTTCACGCCATGCTTAGATACCAGTGCTAGTCTAATTGCGGGCATTCCGCCCCGCAGCTATTTGGAGATCGCATGAAAAACACCAGCCAAAACTTTGTAAGCAAAACCATGCTCGCACTAGCCACGTTTGCCTGCATAGGCGGCGCGAATGCCTATGAATTCACTGTCACCAACTCAACAGCGGTTAAAATTACCAGTGTTGAGGCATCCGAAGACGGCAAGAGCTGGGGAGCGTTTGACATGGGCGGTGGACTTGCGGCTGGCGCAAGCGCAACGATCACGTGGGACGAATCAACTGATGAAAGCGGCTGTGCCTGGCAAGTTCGAGCAAGCTATGCCGATGGCAGTGAATCGGTGGAGGCCGAATATGATTTTTGCGAAGAAGGCTTAGAGATTGAATTTACCGAGTAAATTCAATGGTTTATTGGGTGCCCGCTCGGCGGCAAACATCAAGAAACAAGTGCTGGCGGGATATTCCACACGCCCCCAGCATTCCGCTTTGCCAATTGGATTGCAATCGTATACAGCTAGGCGCAGCCCTAGCTTAGGTTTAGTCTAGGCCAAACTATTTTGAGTGCCCGCATGAGCCCAGCCGCCAACCTTTTTGTTATTTTCGGTGCAACGGGCGATCTTGCCGAGCGCATGTTGTTACCGTCTTTGTACTGCCTGCATCGCGATGGCCTGCTACCCGGTAGTTTGCTCATACTTGGCACCTCCCGCAGCCATTTGAGTGATGCAGAGTTTGCTGAGCACGTCAGCGCCTCGGTGCAGAATCGAGTACCTGCAGCTGATTTTCAAGCCGAGATGCTAGCCAGTTTTTTGACACGCGTACGCTATCAGTCGGCGGCTTTTGATGACGCCGACGCGTTTGCGGCGTTGGCGGCACGCATTAAGGAATTGCGCACGGGTGATGTGGTGTATCACTTATCCACCGCGCCGAAATTCTACGCAAAAATATGCGCCAACCTAAGCTGCGCCGGCCTTTCTGGCCCCGGCACGCGGGTATTGTTGGAAAAGCCGATTGGCTTAGATTTAGCGAGCGCTACCGCTATCAATGACGGCGTAGGCTCAGCGTTTGATGAAGATCGCATTTTTCGCGTCGATCATTATCTCGGCAAAGAAGGCGTGCAAAATCTCTTGGCGCTGCGTTTTGGCAATGCGCTTTTTGAACCACTCTGGAACGCGCGTCATATTGAGCAAGTACAAATCACCGTCGCAGAAACCGTTGGCGTTGAGGGCCGCGCCGAGTATTACGACGAATCCGGCGCGATGCGCGACATGCTGCAAAATCACATGCTGCAGCTGCTGTGCCTAACCGCGATGGAACCACCCTCGCATTTTGATCCGAGCGCGGTACGAAATGAAAAGCTCAAAGTGCTGCGTTCGCTCAAACCCATAGGCGTAGGCGAAATCAGCACGCATACGGTGTTTGGGCAATACACTGCCGGTGCCGTCGAAGGCGTGGCGGTGCCGGGCTATGCGCAAGAATTGGCGCGCACGAGCAAAACCGAAACCTTCGTAGCGCTGCGTTGCGGCATTGATAACTGGCGCTGGTCCGGTGTGCCGTTTTATCTGCGCACCGGCAAACGCATGGCGCACCGGGCCACCGAAATTTATCTACAATTTCGCGACGTCCCGCACTCGATTTTCGGCGGCACGCAAGTGCAGCAAAACTCGCTGTTGATCCAATTACAGCCGCAGGAACGAATTGAGCTGAAGCTGATGAATAAAACGCCAGGTCTGGATCGCGGTGGTGTGAAACTGACCGAAGTCGGCCTGGATTTGGATTGGAAGGACGCCTTCAGCACGATCAAGCGCCGCCTAGCCTATGAACGGCTGTATTTAGATGCCATCGAAGGCAATGGCACGCTGTTTGTGCGCCGTGATGAAACCGAAACGGCGTGGGCGTGGGTGGACACCATTTTGGCAGCACAACGCGGTTTAGAAATACCGCCGAAAAACTACCCGGCTGGCACCTGGGGCCCAAGCAGTGCGGTCACATTGACGGAGCGCTTTGGCCATACTTGGCGCGAGTAGTGGGCGCAAAACATGACTAGTCAATTACATTCGTATCCGGCGGCTGGGTCGATGCAGCAAGCCTGCGCCAACGTTTTAGAGCACCACATACGCTTGAGCTTGGCGAAGAAAGGCAGCGCTTTCTTGAGCCTAGCAGGCGGTTCTGCGCTGGCGATCTATCGCAAACTTGCGCAGGCGGATTTGGACTGGCGTCAAGTGACCATTGTGCCCACCGATGAGCGCTGGGTTTCTGCGAATCATTCCGCCTGCAATTTGACAGCGTTAAAAAGCTGCTTCGCCGCGCGCAATTTAATTCAGTGGCTACCGCTGGTTCCGGATTTGCCGCCCAAGTTTGACCACGATCCAGGCGATGCTAGCGCGCCCAAGCCCAGCGCCCACAGCGCCATCAAAACGCTGGCGGCGATGCCCATGGCCTTCGATGCAGTGTTGCTAGGTATGGGGCTGGACGCACACACGGCGTCACTATTTCCCGGCGCAAGTCAGCTCAGCGCCGCACTGGCGCCGGATGGCATTACCAGCGCCGTGGCGATTACACCGAATCCGTTACCCCTAGAAGCGCCGTTCGCACGCATTAGCCTGACCGCTTCACGCTTGCTGCACAGCGATGCGATTTTTTTGGCGATCACCGGTGAGACGAAGCGCGAGGTGCTTAATCAGGCACTGCTGCGCGATGACGAAACACTGCCGATTAGTCGTTTTTTGCATGCGGCGGATGCAAATGTTGAGACTTATTGGAGCCCTTGAGCGAGTTCGATCCCCCGAGCGCTATTCCCGAAACGCCTACTTAGCGCATACGTTCACGCAGCAGCGCAGTGCATTCAGCTGCAGGCATAGGCCGCGCATACAGAAAACCCTGCGCCTGGGCGCAGCCCAAAGTGACTAGCAAACTCTGCTGCGTCTGGGTTTCAACACCCTCGGCAATAACGGTCAAGCCCAGCGTTTGACCCAAGGCAATGATGGAATGGGTAATCGCAGTGTCATCGCTATCCTCACCCAGGTCGCGCACAAACGTCTTATCAATTTTCAGCTTATCAATCGGCAAGCGCTTCAAATAGGCGAGCGATGAATACCCTGTGCCAAAATCATCAATCGCAATTTGTACGCCCAATTTCGAGATTTGCTTCAGCGTTGCAATCGATTGCTCTGGATTGGCCATGACCAATGATTCGGTCAACTCCAGCGTTAAGCGCTGCCCTGGTAAGTCATAACGCTCCAAAAGCGTAGTCAATTCAGGAACTAAATTGCCACGATTAAGCTGCAAAATCGACAAATTCACCGATACGTAAAGATTTGGTAAGCCGCTCAAATCCCATGCCTTCAACTGCGCCAGCGCCTCGTTCAAAACCCAGCGCCCAACGCTGACGATCATGCCGTTATCTTCCATGATCGCGATAAAGGCGTCTGGCCCGATCAAGCCTTGCTGCGGATGGCGCCAACGCAACAGCGCCTCAACACCCAGCGGTTTCGCAGTTTTCATATCGACCGCAATTTGGTAATACACCTCAAATTGATCCCGATCCAGCGCACGGCGTAGCAGAATTTCGGTTTCTGCACGCTCAATGGCAACTGAACTTTGCTCACTTTCATAGATTCTAATCGTGTTTCGACCCGAGCTTTTCGCAGCGTACATCGCCAAATCTGCACATTTCAACAGCTCATCCGGGCGTTCGGAATGATCGGGAAACACCGCCAAACCAATACTGGGGCTGACCACAACATCGGTGCCGGCCAAATTAAACGGCTCGGCAAAGCGCTCTAGCACGCGTTGCGCCGCAATCATTGCACCCTCGAAGGATACAATTTCCTCGACCAGCAACACGAACTCGTCGCCGGCAAGCCGTGCAACCGTGTCAATTTCACGCACCGCTAAGCGCATTCGATCAGCAACACCGCGCAATAATTCATCGCCTGCCGCATGGCCTAGGCTGTCGTTAATTTGCTTGAAGCGATCCAAATCAAGAAACAACACCGCGACCCGATGTTCATGGCGTTTTGCGCGCGCAAACGCGCGTGCCATGCGCGTCAGTAATTTGGTGCGATTCGGCAAGCCAGTCAGCGCGTCAAAATTTGCCAAAAAGCGCAGCTCTTCTTCGGCACGCTTACGGTCGGTGATATCGCTCATCACCGCAACACGAATGGGTGCCGCGCCCTGTTTGGCTTCGATACGGGTAAATTCGATGCTAACCAAAATATCGCTGCCATCTTTGCGCCGCTGCCACATTTCGCCTTTCCAGCGGCCGTCTTTACGCACCATGTCTTGAATGCTTTGATACTGTGCGGCGTCGTGGCGTGGCGACTCCAGCAAGGCAACACTGCGCCCAAGCACATCCGCCTCGTAATAACCTGTCATTTGTTCAAACGCGGCGTTAACTTTGATCAACTTGCCATCTTCACGGCTAACCGCGACAGCTTCACTCATGCGCTCAATGACGCGGCTAGAAATCTCAAGTTCACGCGCTGCCGCACGCACGCTGTCCATATTGCGCGCAGTACCGGCAATCTGACGCGGCAATCCATGCGCATCACGGCGCACCACACGCCCGCGTGCCAGCAACCAAGTCCATTCGCCATCAGCGCGTTTAATCCGGTGTTCTGAGCTCAACTCATCGGTTTCACCCAAGAGCACGCGATTGATCTCGTCCATCAGCGCCTCGATATCCTCTGGGTGCACCTGCGTCATTAAGTACTCAGCACCGTCAAATTCGCCGTCCATGCCCGGCCCAAGTACCAATTCGGTTTCGGCTCGGCGCATCGTATGACGCCAAGTAGAGGTATCAATGCCGGTGACGGCAACTTTGAGCATGACCTTTGCCGCTGCGCTTTGAACTTTCTCACTACCCTGGCCATCGACTGAGTAGTCCCAATACAAATCACGACTGCCCCAAAGACTCAAGCGCAAACGATCTTCGCGCTCTTTCAACACGTCTACGAAGCCCTGTTCGCGCTCAAGCGAGCGTCGCCGCATCAAAAAATAGAACCATACTAATGTGCTGAGCACCAGCGCGTAAGCAAAAAAGGCCGGGACACTCAGCCACCAGGGCGGCAGCACAGTCAGCGTCAGCTCAAGTTGCGCTGGGTTCCAAAGGTCATCACGGTTACTTCCGCGCGCCAAAAAACGATATTTTCCGGGCGCTAAATTGGTGTAACTGGCGTACCCTAAGCCCTGGTCAGTGACCCAGTTTTCATCAAAACCGTCCAATTTGTAAGCAACCCCGTTGCGCATCGGCGCACGAAAATCCAGGGCTGCGAACTCGATATTGATTGTGCGATCAGAATACGCAAGCGTATAGCGGCCGTCGCTACTGCGCGGCCTGGAACGTCCAGCGATACGCACCGAGAGCAAACGCACGGGCGCTAAAAAATTCGAGTCTTTGATCGTTTCGGGGCGAAACACATTGGTGCCTGCAACACCACCGAAAGCTAGGCGGCCATCGTCAAATTTAGCGCAAGCACCGCCGTTAAATTCCAAATCCTGCAGCCCATCTTGCAGCTCGAAGCTGTGCCAAGACCCGCGCGCGGGGTAAAAACTGACCAACCCCATATTGCCGCTCAGCCAAAGCGTGGCCAGCTTATCTTCTTGCAAGCAATACACAGTCGGGTTGGGCAAGCCATCACGAATCGTGAAGCGGGAAAATTTTGCCAGCCAGCGCTCGGATTCAGTGGCACTGGGCTCCAACTTGTCTAGACGCGCAATCCCTGAATGCGTGCCAATCCAAAGCGTGCCATCGCGTTGCTCCATAATGGTACGAATCAAATTGCTGGGTAAAGTTCTGGAATTTGCCGTACTGCCTTCGGCACGCGCATCATTTTCCGAAAAAAATTGCTGCCAGCGCGTTTGACCAGGCGCACGCATAGCCAGGCCATTCAGCGTGCCCGCCCAGACACGACCCAGTTTGTCTTCAAATAAACTCAAAATCATCGCGGCCGGCATCTGGCCGGGGCCAACGGGGTAAAACTCCGTCACCCGCCGTGATACGTCTAAGTGAATCAGGCCCGCGTCGTGTGTACCTAGCCAAATGCCACCGTCGCGTGCCAAAAATAAACTGCGGATCTGTTGATCCTGATGCTCGCCGCTCAATAGCGGCGTCACGCGCACAGCGGCAGCATTCGGCGATGCCGCAGCAGACGACGGCACTGTCAGCGCGAATGCGCCGCGTGAACTGGCCACGATTAACTCGCCGCGTGAATTACAAGCCAACGCATTAATCCGCAGCGGCATGGCACTTGTCACAGTTTTCGAGTGGATCAGTGCGGCAAAGTCAAACACGGTTTCGCGGCTCAAAGCACCGGTGCCCGAGTCACGCCGATACAGCCCGCCCGCCTCGGTGCCAATCCAAAGCGCCTCACCTTGGGTGCACAGCGCACGCACACTATTTTCCGCCGCATCTGAACGGGTATTTTTTTGCGCCGATCGACGTAATAGTCGAAACGGTGCGCCAGCGGTATCGGTCAGCGCTAAACCTCGGGTGCGCGTACCGACCCAAAGTTGTCCCGAGCTATCAATCATTAATGCCGAAATGGCGCTATCAGGCAAACTCCCAGGAACCGTGGAATCAACTTGAAAATCAACCCGTTGACCGCTCGCCAAATCAAGGCGCTGCAGGCCATAGCCATCGATCGCCACCCAAAATGCACCATCCGGTGCCTGCACCACTGCACGTAGATTTTTTGAGGCCTCAATCCAACGCTTTACCGCTACACGCTCCGGTGAAATCTCAAACAATCCAGACGAGGTCGCTATCAGAATTCGATTCGCCGAATCAACGCTAAACTGGCGCACCTCACCCATTTCACTGGATGGCATGACGGCAAATGCGCCCGCGCGCAAGCGGTAAACGCCGCTCAGTCGCGTGCCTACCCAAAGCACGCCCTCTAAATCGATCGCCAGTGCTGTAACCGCATCATTGCTAGGCAAACTCAGCATCGTGCGTAGCGGCTTACCTGGCTGCGCCAACACCAAGCCCGATCGCGTACCGATCCAGACGCCAACGCCTTGGATATAGCGCAACGCGGTTATGCGCCGATCCCCAGTCATTTCAATACGCTGCAAAACCGCGCCGGTATCCGCATTCACGCGTGCGGCGCCCGCACCATCGGTGCCGATCCAAATATTGCCCTGTTCGTCTTCATCAATCGCGGTAATTAAACTATCGGGCACTGAATTCTGCCGAGCCGGATCATTTTGAAACACCTTAAAGCGATAGCCGTCGAAACGATGCAAACCACCTTGGGTACCGATCCAAACGAAGCCTTGACGATCCTGGTGCATCGCATTCACAGTATTTTGCACCAAGCCATCGCTGCTTGAGATCGAGCGAAACATAAAGCTGCGCTCAATCGCATAGGCCTGGGCAATAGCGCACAACAGCCAAGACGAAGCAAAGGCAATCAGCGCGGCTTGAAATGTTTTTAGGCTAAGTTTGAGCACCGCCATAGAATAGAATACGCAAACACGGCGCGCATCAGTTTTTACACATGGCAGAGCGTGTGATTGAAACTATTCTGACAACGTAGCGTTCTCCATAAATCCGGAATTTCGTCTTTGCGAGTTTTCAGCCCTAAAGCGGCTGTTGAGAGACCATGAACTTCGTCTTTGCAAGCGCAGCGAAGCAATCTTGTCTTTTAGTCTGGCCGCGTTGAGATTGCTTCACTTCGTTCGCAATGACGAGGTTACTCGAAACGCACCTTATATATAAATCAATAACTTACAGTTTTAGTTCATGGAGAGAGCGCAGCGAAGCAATCTAGCTTTGAAAGACGAGATTGCTTCGCTTTGCTCGCAATGACGAGTCAAGTGCGCTCGCAGAAATAGCCCGATAGCTACTAAATCCTGCCCGCAGCGCGTTCTGCAACCTCAGATTCACGGTTCAAATACGCCGTTGCCGCCTCCGCCGAAAGCGGCTTGGCAATGAAATAGCCCTGAATTTCACTGCAACCCTGGGCGTCTAAATATTCCAGTTGCGCCTTCGTTTCAACACCTTCAGCCACCGTTTCCAGCTTTAAAACCCGCGCCATCGCCAAAATCATGTCGATAATTGCGGCGTCATCTGCATTTATTCCCAAATCCCGGATAAAGGCTTTGTCGATTTTCAACTTTTGAATCGGTAACCGGCGCAAATAGCTCAAACTGGAATAGCCGGTGCCAAAGTCATCGACCGCAATCGTAATACCTTGAGCACGAAACTCTTTCAGCATCTCGATTGAATGCTCAGGGTCGGCCATAACCAAACTTTCAGTCAACTCAAGCTCAAGCAAATCACCGGCCAACTCGTAACGCTTTAGCAATGCTGGAATCAAAGCGTGCAAATCCCCGCGCAACAGCTGAATCGGCGAAATGTTAACTGCGATACTGATATCAAAGCCAGCCCAGCGCCAACGCTGAAGTTGCGACAGCGCTTCATTGAGCACCCACTCACCTACCGGTGCAATCAGGCCGGTTTGTTCCAAAATTGGAATGAAACGATCCGGTGGCACGCTGCCGAATTGCTTGTTATTCCAGCGCAACAGCGCTTCGAAGCGTTTGATGCGCTTTGCCGTCAAACAAAGTACCGGCTGATAATGCAGCGAGAACTCCTCACGTTCGAGCGCACGCCGCAACGCGGTTTCCATGCCTATACGTTCGCGTGCGGCGGCTTCATCGTTGCCGCTAGATAGATGCACGCTATCGCCACCCATGGCTTTGATGACCTGCATCGCGCCCACAGCAGCACGCAACAATTGATCGGCTTGCTCGCCATGCAATGGCGACACCGCGAGCCCCATGCTTGCGGTAACCGCGACTTCAGTGCTGATCACTTGCAATGGCTCAGTCAAAGCGCGCTTGATGCGCCCGCTAATTTCCAATCCTTCATCCGGGTGCACCAGTCCATCCAGCATCACCACGAACTCATCGCCGCCAAAGCGCGCGACCGAATCAAGCTCTCTAATGTTGTTGGCAATGCGCAGCGCCATGCAGCGCAACAGCTCATCGCCACCGCCATGCCCCAGACTTTCATTAATCTGAGTAAACCGATCCACGTTTAAGAAGATCAATCCGATTTGGCGGCCATTGATGAGCGCATTGCTCAAGGAGCGCGTGAGCCGACTCATAAACATCATGCGGTTCGGCAAACCCGTCAATGGATCGAAATTGGTTAGGTGTTTAACTTCGATTTCAGCGCGCTTGCGATCCGTCAAATCATTCAAAACCGCAACAATCGAGGCCTGTTCGCCCGCGCGTTCCGGAATGAGTGAAAGCTCGACAGCAACAAAAAAATCCTCGCCGGTACGTTTTTTTAGCCAAAGCTCACCCGACCAAGCACCCAAATCAATGGCACGATTGAGCAAATTGACCATCAGCGTCGGATCCAGTCGTGACGATCCCAACGACACCCAATTTAGGCTGGTCAATTCACCGATATTGTGTCCGCTCATACGCTCAAATGCCGGGTTTACTGTGCGCAAAGTGCCGTCCGCACGCATGACCATCACGCCCTCAGAAATACTATGCAATGCTTCTTGTGCAATCAGCAGCTGCTGATCATTGGCGCGGGTCGCACTGATATTCGCTGCAGTTCCGGCGATGCGCAAAATTTTCCCGTCGCTGTCGCGCTCGGTCACTTTCGCGCGCGAACGTACCCAAATGTAATCGCCCGTTAAAGTACGCACCCGGTGTTCAGACAAAAACTCCGCCGACTCACCCGCCAACACCCGGCGCATTCGCAAATCTACTGCGGCCAAATCATCGGGATGCAGCGCACTTTTTAGCCACGTGACACCTGGGATTTCACCGTTTTCATTGGAACCGTAAAGCTGATGCATGCCTGTTCGACGAATTATATCGGCACTTAAATCCCATTCCCAAAATACACTGTCGTT
>JANNYA010000079.1:0-31142 GCA_031409855.1 Rhodanobacteraceae bacterium
GCCGGCCGCAAAACCCTCGGGCAAATACAGCGTGCCGTTAAAGAGTTGGAAATATTTAAACTCGTATTTCAGCTCGGTCGCGCCCTCTTCACCCAGTAGTGCCGCCATTTCCAAACGCTTCGGCTTCCCCTCGCTAATGCCACTGACGCTGAAACGCAGCTTACCGCTGGCGATTTTGCCGCGCTTTAGATTTTGACTGACGGCAATGGCGTACTTGAAAACGCGCGGATTGTCCGTTGGCTCGATGGTAATGTCTTGCACGCCAAGTGCCTCCGCATTGCCACCGCCTGCGAAGCGCTGAAAAAACGACATATCTGCGCGTAAAGCGGCTATTTCTTGCTGGCGTTGATCAATCGATTTTTGCAACACAGTATTCGCCTCTTTGGCAACCTGCTCGCCACGCTGAAACTTGGCGATCTCGGCTTTTAGCGCGTCGCTATTGCCACCCAAACGTACGATTTCGGCACGCGCCTGAGCCAGTTCATCCTGGGTGTGGGCATAGCCGGGCGTCATGGTGCTTTTACAATACATATATGCAGCCACCAAACTTGCCAGCCACAGCCCGCCAATAATCAATTTCAATTTGCGTGCGGCGGCTGGGTTGTAAGCCGCGACTACAAGCGTTCCGGGTACTGTTTTAGCCATAGAAAAGCAGTTTTTAATTTGATACAGGCATTTATAGCGTTTTCTGAGCTTGCGAAGTTAGCTTAAGCGTTACCGTCAAGCCATTCAAACCAAAGCTGTTCATTCGGGCAAAATTTTGTCGACAACTTATTGGTTTTGACAATGCCCATACGCCGGCGTATGGAGTATGCTTCGCCTTCCTTTTGAACGACCGAGGTGTCCCTTGTCCGCAACCACAGCTAAGTTCCATGTTCGTAAAGTCGCCGTGCTGGGCGCGGGCGTTATGGGCGCGCAGATCGCAGCGCACCTAATCAACGCCAAAGTACCCGTAATTTTGTTTGATTTACCCGCAAAAGAAGGAGACCGCAACGGCATCGTTAGTAAAGCCATTGATAATTTAACCAAGCTTTCGCCCGCGCCATTGGGTCATAAATCGCTTGCGGCACAGATTCAACTGGCAAACTTCGATGACCATCTTGAGCTATTGAAAGATTGCGACTTGATTATCGAAGCCGTCGCTGAGCGTATGGAAATCAAGCACGGCCTGTACGCCAAAATTGCGCCGTTCATTGCACCGCACGCGGTATTTGCCACCAATACCTCGGGCTTGAGCATCACTGATTTATCCGATGGTTTCGATGCGGAGCTGAAAACCCGCTTCTGCGGCGTGCACTTTTTTAACCCGCCGCGCTACATGTATTGGGTCGAGCTGATTCCCACGCCCGCCACCAAACCCGAAATTTTGGATCAACTAGAAGTGTTTTTGACTTCGACTCTGGGCAAAGGCGTGGTAAGGGCAAAAGACACACCAAACTTTATAGCCAATCGCGTCGGTGTGTTCTCAATGCTGGCAACTATGCATCACACTCAGGCCTTCAAGCTGGGCTTTGATGAAGTCGATGCGCTGACCGGCCCGTTGATCGGGCGGCCAAAATCTGCGACCTATCGAACTGCTGATGTGGTGGGTTTGGACACGATGGCTAACGTCATTCGCACCATGGATGGCAAGCTACCGAACGATCCATGGCATCCCTACTTTAAAGCGCCAGCAGTGCTGTCGTCATTGATTGAAAAAGGCGCGCTCGGGCAAAAAACCAAAGCCGGTTTCTTTAAGAAAGTCGGCGACAAAATTATGGTGCTGGACCCAGCAAAGGCCGACTACAAAACTTCAGATGCTGAGGCCAGCATAGACGCCGAAAGCGCGCTGCGCCAAAAAGGTTGGGGGAACAAACTCAAAGCTTTGCGCGAAGCCGACGATGCGCAAGCGCAGTTTGTCTGGGCCTGTTTCCGCGACGTATTTCATTATGCCGCCTATCATTTAGAAGCGATTGCCGACAATGCGCGCGATGTGGATTTCGCGATTCGCTGGGGCTTTGGCTGGAGCGAAGGTATTTTCGAGATTTGGCAGCAAGCCGGTTGGAAGCAAGTGGTGGAATGGATTGAAGCTGATATCGCGGCGGGCAAATCCATGAGCGACGCGCCATTGCCAGCATGGGTCAAAGATGGCCGTGATGGCGTGCATGGTGCCGCAGGTTCCTATGCACCCGCAGCCAATCTGATGCGTGAGCGCAGCAAGCTGGATGTCTATAACAAGCAATATTTCCCAGATCCAATCTATACTGAAAACTTCGACGCCAACAAAGGCGAAACGGTTTGGGAAAACGAAGGTTTGCGCGCTTGGACGCAGGGCGATGGCGTACTGATCGCCAGCTTCAAGTCCAAAGGCAATACGGTTGGCGCCAAGGTTTTGGAAGGTGTGCACAAAGCCATTGCCCTGGCCGAAGACAGCTACAAAGCGTTGGTAATTTGGCAGACAAAAGAACCGTTCTCCTTTGGCGCAGATTTATCCGACGCAGTGCCAGCACTTGCCGCCGGCAGATTCGATGAATTTGAAGCGATCGTGAAGTACTTCCAAGACACCTCAATGCGCATCAAATACTCTGCCGTGCCCGTAGTTTCGGCTGTGCGCGGCATGTGTTTTGGCGGCGGCTGCGAGTTCCAAATGCATTCGGCCGCTACGGTCGCGGCATTGGAAAGTTACATCGGCCTGGTCGAAGCGGGCGTCGGCTTATTGCCCGGCGGCGGCGGTTGCAAAGAATTTGCGTTACGCAGCGCCGCCAGTGCGGTCGATGGCGATGTTTTCGGGCAACTTAAGCAAATCTTTCAAACCCTGGCCATGGCCGGTGTGGGTACCAGCGCGATTGATGCAAAAGAACTCAGGCTCATGCGACAAACCGACACAGTCGTGTTCAACAGCTATGAGCTGTTGCATGTCGCCAAGCAGGTCGCTCTAGGCCTAGCTGCCGCTGGTTATCGCGCGCCGATGCCACCGAAATCGGTGCCGGTTGCCGGTGATGTCGGCATTGCCACTTTCAAGGCCAGCCTGACCAATATGCTGGAAGGCCACTACGCCAGCGCGCACGATGTCGAAGTCGCCACCCGCATCGCCACGGCACTGTGTGGCGGTGCAATTGAACGCGGCAGTTTGGTTGACGAAACTTGGTTGTTGACCGTTGAGCGCAATAACTTCATTGCATTGTGCAAACAGCAAAAAACGCTAGAGCGTATTGCGCACACCCTCAACACCGGCAAACCGCTGCGTAACTAATCAGGAGCGAACTTATGAGCAAACAAATCCAAGACGCCTATATCGTCGCCGCAACCCGCACCGCCGTTGGCAAAGCCCCACGCGGCATGTTTCGCAACACCCGCTCGGATGATTTGCTGGCGCACTGCATCCGCAATTTGATCATGCAATCGGGCGTCGATGCCAAATATATCGACGATGCCATTATCGGTTGTGCGATGCCCGAAGGCGAGCAAGGCATGAACATGGCGCGCATCGCCGTGTTGCTGGCGGGCTTGCCGAATACCGTCAGCGCCATGACGATCAATCGCTTTTGTGCCTCAGGCAGTCAAGCGATTGGCCTTGCTGCAGATCGAATTCGCCTAGGCGAAGCCGATTTAATGCTTGCTGGCGGCGCGGAAAGCATGTCGATGATCCCAATGATGGGTGCTAAACCGGCGTTTAACCCAGCGGTATTTACCGACGAAAACATTGCAATTGCTTATGGCATGGGCATTACCGCTGAAAAAGTCGCTGAGCGCTGGAAAGTCAGCCGCGAAGATCAAGATCAGTTTTCTTACAACTCGCACGTTAAAGCGATGGCAGCAATTTCAGCGGGTGAATTCAGCGGCGAAATTTCGCCTTTTGCGCTCGATGATCATTATCCCGATGTCGCCAGCGGCAAAATTATCACCGACAGCCGCGTGCTCAGCACCGACGAAGGCCCGCGCAAAGACACCACTGTCGAAGGTTTGCTGAAGTTAAAGCCAGCTTTCCGCAGTGACGGCTCAGTCACTGCGGGCAATAGCTCACAAATGTCTGACGGTGCCGGAGCGGTATTGCTGGCATCAGAAAAAGCCGTGCGGGAAATGAATTTGAAGCCGCTGGCGCGTTGGGTCGGCCACTGTGTTGCGGGCGTGCCACCGGAAATCATGGGCATCGGCCCGAAAGAAGCGATTCCAAAGCTGCTCAAGCAAACCGGGGTCAAGCTAGACGACATCGACTGGATTGAACTCAATGAAGCCTTCGCAGCGCAAGCCCTAGCCGTTATGCGCGATTCTGGGCTCAATCCAGATCGCGTCAACCCGCTCGGTGGCGCGATTGCCCTCGGCCATCCGCTTGGCGCGACCGGTGCGATTCGCACCGCGACGATTGTGCACGCGCTGCAGCGGCGTCAATTGCGTTACGGCATGGTGAGTATGTGTATCGGCACCGGCATGGGTTTCGCCGGTTTGATCGAGCGGGTGTGATTCATTTATCACGGTGTTGTGAGTAAAACAAAAAAGCCGCGAAAGCGGCTTTTTTGTTGTCCAACCGCTGACTAGCTAAGTGGCGTATGGCCGAGGCTTTTAGGCCTTGGACTCAACGGCATCCGGCGTGCCCTTGATGATTCCGGCGCGAAGTTCGCGGCTCAGGATCACTTTGGAATCATCGCCTAAGCGCTTGAGTTGATCACCAAAATCTAGCTTGCTATTTTCATCGGGCCAAATTACGCCAGTCTCTTTCATCATGATCACGCAGTTCTTGATCAAGTTCGGATCGAAAAACTCGGGCCCAGAGGTTTCTTGCAATAGCGCAATGCGCTGCGCGGTCAAGCTCGACAATTTTTCCAGTTCAGCCGCACTTAGCTGCTTGGGCCCATGCTTGTTGAGCACGGAAATTACTATGTAATAGCGCTGAAAGGTTTGTAGTAACCCTTTTGCAAGCACCATCAAGCTAAATTGCGCTTCGGAACCTTCAATGGGCCGACACACGCTCATGGTCGCTAAATCTTCGTTCAAAACTTTATTATCAACCAAAAACCGCACCGTCGCTTCAATTTGAGCGCCAAATTCTTCGCTGGTCCAGGGCAAGAATAGCTCGGTTTTAATTAGCGGGTAAAATAGTTTACCCAGGCTTACCACGCCATTGAGCGTTAGTCGGCGGATATTTAAAAAGCAGCAGGCTACCCAACTGACGGTGGCAAATAAGTGCAGAATATTATTTCGATAAAAAGAAATAAGTACGCCGTCGTCGCCATCACTGATTAGCACATCGCCCAAAGGATGTTTAATGCGCCGTATCCACTTCATCGACTCGCCATAAGCAATAATTTCTTCTGGCGACTTTGTGGTTACTGTTACCCGATCTGAGTATGGAATCGCAACAAGCAAGCGCTGCGCTAAATCCAAGGTGCGAATTAAATCTGCCTCGCCCATGGCATGTTTAGGCGTGCCCAATAGCGCAATTGCCAGTAATGAAATCGGATTCACGTCGGCAGCGCGATTAATATTGATCAGCACCTGATCTGACAGCTCGTCAATCACACCAGGATACCAGGCAGGGCGCGATTCTGGGTTAAAACCTTCGATGCGCCAATTTGGTTCATGCCGGGCGAGCATGTCGTTAAGCTCTATTGGCTCGCCAAAATTTACTGCGACAGCGCCATATTTTTCTTTTAACAAACGAAAGCTCTTTAATAATCCCCAGATTGATTCTTTGTTTTTTGGCCGACCAGAGAGTTCTCCCAAATAACTTTTACCTTCAATAACCTTTTCATAGCCTATATAAACTGGTTGAAATACCACAGGCCGCTGCGGATTAGTCAAATAACTGCGCACGGTCATGGAAAGCAAACCAGCCTTCGCAGGCGATGCGCGACCAGAACGGCTGCGTCCACCCTCGATAAAATACTCAATTGAAAAGCCTTGCACGATTAATTCGCTCATATACGCACTAAATACAGCCGCATATAGCGGGCTAGCTTTAAAGCTACGCCGCATAAAAAATGCGCCGGCACGCCGCAAAATTGGACCAACTACGGGTAGATTAAGATTTATTCCAGCAGCAATATGCGGAACGACGATGCCGTTGGAATACAATAAGTAGCTCAACAACAAATAATCCATATGGCTGCGGTGGCAAGGCACATAAACCACTTCACGGCCTGGAGCTACCTTTTGCAGCGTATCAAAATGATTGATTTTGACGCCGGAATAAATCTGCGTCCAAAACCACGTCAGCATAAAGCTTAAGCTGCGCACCACCGGATGCGCATAGTCGGCGGCGGTTTCCCAAAAAAACGCCTTGGCACGGCCTTCGGCGACTTCAAAGCTCACGCGTTCTTTCAGTACGTGCGATTTGATTGCAGCTTGTACCGTGTGGCTGGAGAGCACGGAGTCCAACAGCAAACGCCGGTGCGAAAGATCAGGGCCTACAACAGCAGCACGAATACGGCGAAAGTGCACGCCTAAAATGCGGCTTAACTTACGTGCATCGGCTTTTAGCCCGCCCGGCGCTGTTGCAGCGTGGGTTGTCGAGCTGGAATCCACTTTCTCAGCACGCATTGCCGCGAGATCAACCGGTTCGGCGAGTTGCACCAAGGTCGTGCGGCCGTTGAAAAGCATTCCCATTAAGCGCCGCAGCCGCCCCACAACGACCCAGTCGTCCGCGAACAGGACCTTGAACCAACCCGAGGTACGATCTGGCGCGCGCCCAACAAATACGCTAACAGGCACCAGCTGCACCGTTTGCCCCAGTTCGCTTTGTAAATCCGCCAACAAGCGCTCAAGTCGGTCTTGGCGATCACCAACGCGCGCTACTGAGAACCAACCGCCGCGTCTTTTTGTTAACGCAAAATAGCCACGTTCTTTGTGCTTGAGTGGCAATAACTGCATGGGCGAGGGCCAGCCTGCTTCGTCACAAGCAATGTCCAAAATAAGCAAATTTGACAGGCCCGCGTACTCCAAAACGTACAGCACAGGCTTTTCGATATCAAAAGGTGACGCGTCCAGTTTCTCCGGCACGCGTTGAATTTTCAAAAATGGTTTGGCCCAGCGCTTAAGCAGATTAAAGATCCAAGACCGCTGCGGCGGTTTGTTTTGCCACACTGCGGGCTTTTCCGTTTGCGCCGCCACATCGAGCGACGCAAGTTTTGCTTGGTTAAAGCGCTCAACTGCTCGCCCGTGGCTGTCATTCGCCGGAAGTTCGGAAAGTTCACCAAACGTCGGCTCAATGCGCGCTACGGTTTCGTCTGACTTCGCCAGTTTGTTTGTCTTGATCAACGAATCAACGGGTTCTGATTTTTCACTATTCATCCCCCAAGATTAGCAAACACCTCAAGGAATAGCCTGCCTCGAACGTCATGCCTAGTTGTGTAGCGGCTTAGGCTTAACTATTTTGGCGCAGGAACTGCTGCACCAGGTGGCGTCGCCACCGGGCTTGGCAGCAACGGCCCCACACCGGCTGGCTGCGTTTGCACACCGAAGTCAGCGTCAACGGTGTAAATTTGACGCCGCGCGGGCTTTTCACCCGGCAATATTTTGCCATTGACGTCATAGACGTCGCGCTGGCTGTTGGCAATAAAATAGATCTGATTACCCTTCAGTGTGCCGAAACTGGGCACTGACATCGGCGTCTTGTTCGCTTCTAGTGGCTGCACTTTCTCAACACCATTAGCGCCCAGCAGTACGCGCACCACGCGGGTCGGTGAAGTGCCATTTTGCAGCGCGATGATTTGATTTTTATAGGCGTAAACGCCGTCAATGCCGCCCAGATTTTGATTCTTTGCGGTTAATAATCGAATTTGATTGCGCTCAAGGCTGGCGATAAAAAGCCCGCTTTCATAGTCACTGAGATATAGGTATTTATGGTCGTCGGTGACCGCAATGCCGCGCAAACTAGTAAATTCTGCGGAGTTAAACAACGCCATGAGTTTGCCAGCACGCAATTGATACACCGTGTTGGTCGCGACATCGACTGCATAAACATCGCCATTGGGCGCCACCGTCATCGCTGAAATCACATGCGCTTTATCATCGAAGGGCAACGCGTACTTCGCCTTTAACTTGCCGGTGCTCAGTTCAAACTGCGCGATGCCACCAAGGCCGAATGTGTTTGGATCAAAATCTTTAAAATTGGGCAAAGAGGTCGTGCCAACATAAAGCAAATCACGCGCTGCATCGACCGTCATACTGTACACACCAAACAGGCCATTGGCTTTGCTTGGGCTGATAAACGGCTTGGTTTTTCCTGCTAAATCAACGCTAAAAATTTCGCCTGTTGCAGCACTGGCGGCGAAAAATCGATTGCGGGTTGGATCAAATACCAAGCTTTCGATTTGCTCAGCGTCATTTTGGATTGTGAAAGCCACTTTCCCGTCGCCAAAGGGTTTGGCATTAGCCTGCAAACCCTCCACGACATATTTGAAGACTTTGGAATCTTTAATATTATCAAATGCCGAATCCCCCATAGGGTCGAAGTTGAAGCCCTGTTGTTGCAAACGCAGCATCGTGTCAAACGCGCCGGTGCGTTCATTGATCATCGAATAAGTACGCGCAAGCTCCCACAAAATTCCGCCCGCATAGGGCCGCAACTCGGAAAGCCGCTTGTAGACGTAGGCTTGACGCTTTAGGTCTTTTTTCGTTTTATATTCCTCAAGTTTCGCCATTAACGCATTGACGTCGCTGATCGAGGCCAGAGCGAGTTCATCTGCGCTAAGCACAGGCGCAGCGGGCGGGGCCGTGTTTGGGCTCGGCGTCAAAAATGGTGCCTTTGTTTGCGCTTGGGCTGGAGCTGCACCCTGCGCCGACGTGGTTTGCGCGTTGACGCTAGTTAGCCACAAGCCCGAAATTATGATTGCGCTGGCTTGAAGTACGCCACCACGAAAGTTTGTTGTCATTATTAAGTTGCCTTACGCAGAATTTATTGTTGGAAGTTTGTGCCAGCCTGACCCGTGTGAAACCAATAAAGTTCCATGATCGCGCGGCTGCATCTAAGCGTTAAACCATGACCGAACGTTAAGGGATTTTCAACCCAGATCGGTTCGCGTCACCGCTTTGAGTTCACCTCCCTCGGCGCTTACACTGCATGCCCAGCAAATTCGTACTGAAGGCAAACACATGACTGAAAGCACCAGCACGATTTTCGAAGGCCGATGGCTGCGCATGGAAAAGCGCGGTAAATGGGAATACGTCGCACGCACCAATCCGGGTGGCGCTGCGGTGATCGTTGCGGTAACGCCGGAAAACAACGTACTTTTTGTCGAACAATTTCGCGTTCCGATCCAGCAGCGAACCTTGGAATTTCCGGCCGGCTTAATTGGCGATCATCCAGAAATAGCGAATGAACACGCTGCGATTACCGCCGCGCGTGAATTGGAAGAGGAAACCGGCTGGTTACCGGAAGCGGTGGATTACGTGCATGGTGGGCCGTCATCGGCCGGCATGAGCACCGAATTCATGCATTTCTTTCGCGCCAGCAAGCTAAAACGTACTGGCCCGGGTGGTGGCGTGCCGGGCGAAAACATCACAGTCCATGAAATACCGTTTGCACAAGCAGCGCAGTTTGTTGCGGATAAAGTCGCCGCTGGCTATGCGGTCGACCCTAAAGTCTATGCGGGGCTATATTTCCTGCGATTTGACGCGTTTGGCGTTGAGTTACCGAATCAATGGTGGCTGTGAATTTAGCAACAGGACGCGGCGCGCTAAAAATGGTGCACCGCTTCTAACTCGACCAAAAGCTCGGATCGACAGACTTCACCGGCGATGACGCAATAGCTCGCATTGGGAAAACGCTGCTGCATCAGTGCGGCGACTTCAAATTGCCGTTCCTCATCGCGCACGTAGGCACGCATTACCGTGCGCGCGCCGAAACTGGCTTGTGCGCCGATTTGATAGGCCGCCTGCGCCAGCACAACATCCAGATTTCGTGCGGATTCGGCAAACTGTGCGGGCAAATCCCTCGGGTGCTGGGAGGCTTCGCCGACGATGCTGGCGGTGCCGGAAATCAGTACCGCATGGCCGCGCGTGCTGTTGACTAACATGCCGCGCGAAAAACGCGGCGGTTCCTGGCCGTATTCTGCGCTGTACATACGCGGCGGCTGTTGTCTTGGGTTGTCAATCGGTTTGCCCGGGTTTTTGCCCGCCAGCCAAATCATATGCAACCAAGGCGAGGCCGAGCCCACGCGCCCGATCACGCTCGCAGCGGGGTCGCTTTGGCGCAATAGCTCATTCGCGCTGGAGGCGCGCGCGCGGCCTAGGCAAAACTGCTTGTAACGCTCCGCTTCGCCGTCACCGGCATTAATCGCGGAAAAATACGTCCAGGTGCGCAGTAAGTTTGGGTAACCACTGGCGAGCGTGTAATCCATCATGCGCCGATAGGCATCACTACTCGTGCGAATCAGTCCGCCGCCTTCTTCCTCGTGCAGCAGCATTTCGGCCAGCATGAACTCATCGTCGCCGGCGAATGCCGCTGCGCCCAACTGACCGCACTTTAACTGGCCGCTCGACTGCCAAATTTCTGAGTGCGGATACAGACTGGGTAAATCGCATTGAAATTGGCCGATTTCACCGAGGCGATAGCCAAAGCCCCAGCTCGCCAGCACATTGCGCTTCTCGGCAAGCGGCACTTGCGGTTTGGCCAGTGTGTCCAGCAGCCAGCGGCCCTGAGCGTAGGTGGGAGGGCTCGCCGCACTCATACTTCGAGCCCTAAAAGCGCTTTAGTCACGTGCGTTTGCATTAGCTCAAGCTCGCCTTCGCACCAGCATATTGCGCTGCAAGTTGATCAATCAAATCCCCGGCTGACTGTACCTTTTCAATCAGGCCGATACCCTGGCCACAGCCCCAAATGTCTTTCCAGGCTTTCGCCGCACCACCGGCGGTGCCAAAGTCCATCTTGCTTGGATCGGCTGCTGGTAAATGTTCCGGGTCCAGGCCCGCGTTGGCGATTGAGCCCTTCAAATAATTGCCATGCACGCCGGTGAAAAGATTGGTGTAGACAATATCGGACGCTTGTCCATCGACCACGGCTTGTTTATAGGAATCGGCCGCGTGCGCTTCTTTGGTGGCAATGAACGCCGAGCCTATATAGCCAAAGTCGGCACCCATCGCGCGTGCCGCTAGCACCGCTTGCCCGGTGGCGATTGCGCCGGACAGCGCAATCGGGCCATCAAACCACGCGCGCGTTTCTTGCACGAGGGCAAATGGGCTTTGCGTGCCGGCATGGCCACCCGCGCCGGTAGCAACCAGAATTAGACCATCAGCACCCTTTTCCACGGCTTTGTGTGCAAACATTTGATTGATCACATCGTGAAAAACGATACCGCCATAGCTGTGCACCGCTTGATTCAAATCCGCGCGCGCGCCCAAAGAGGTGATCACTATCGGCACTTTGTGCTTCACGCACATCGCCAGATCTTGCTCTAAGCGGTCATTACTCTTGTGCACAATTTGATTGACCGCAAAGGGTGCTGCGGGCCGATCTGGGTGTGCCAAGTTATGTGCGTCGAGCGCTTCACGGATTTCGTGCAACCACTCGTCTAACAATGCCTGCGGGCGGGCGTTTAACGCCGGAAACGAGCCCACGATGCCGGCTTTACACTGGGCAATGACCAACTCGGGCTGGCTTAAGATAAACATCGGCGCGGCAATTGCTGGAAAGCGCAATTGCTTTAATAAATTTGCTGTAATCGGGGACATATCGGTGTGTTTGTGGGCGGAAGTTGCGATAGTACGCGAGCGGGCGAATGGCGTCAGGCAAATGCATATTTGGCAATCGCGCTCTACACTGCTACCGTTGGGCGGTCAACCTAGAAAAGCGAGTCACTGCGATGCCGAATTTGCGCCATATTATTTTATTTCGCCACGCCACCGCAGAAGCAAAAGCTGCCTCAGGTAAGGACATGGACCGCGAGCTTTCTGCAGTCGGTGCCAAACAAGCCGAAGCCGCCGCCGCTTGGCTTAAACAACATCTAGTGGATGCGCCACGCATTGTCGCCTCGCCCAGCGCGCGCACTCGCGCCAGCACGGCCGCTTTGCTGGTGCAATACCCAAAGGCGAATGTGCACTATCTCAACGAAATTTATGACGCAACACCGGCAAAAATTTTGGCGGTACTAGACGCGGATCCACACACACCGCTGGTGATCGTTGGCCACAATCCTGGCCTGGAATCCGCACTTGCGTTGTTAACCACCGGGCAAAGTAGTGCCGTACGCGGCATGACGCCGGGTGCAATCGCCTGGTTGACCGCACCTTTAGGCACAGTTTCGCCAGGGTGTGCGGAATTGAAGTTGTTTTGGAGCCCGTGAGACTCGGCGCTGGCTAAAGTTGTGATAGCGTCTGCTGATGAACCTAGCGCTCCACATTTTGCCCGCCGCCCAGCGTGCACTTTGGCCGCAACTTTCAGTGGTGCCGAAGGAATTCACGCTTTACGGCGGCACCGCCATTGCGCTACAGCTTGGACACCGCGAGAGTGTCGACTTTGATTTTTTCGCACGTGCCGACTTTGATCCGCAGCAGCTTTTGCAAACAAACGAGTTATTGGAGCGTGCGGAAGTCACCGCGATGGCGAAAAATACGCTGAGCGTTCGCTTGAATCTCGCTGATGAGACGCCTGTTCTGCTGTCGTTTTTTGGCGTACCAAAATTGCCGGTGCTTCGCCCCGCTTGGCATCTACAAGCGCCGGATATTGCCTTGGGGCATTTGTTGGAACTGGCTGGCATGAAAGCAATGGTGCTGCAAAAACGCGCTGAGGCAAAAGATTATCTCGATATTCATGCGCTTATTTTTCAGGCAAAAATTGATTTGGCTACCCATTTGGCGGCAGGGTTGAGGCTGTATCCACCGCACTTCGCGCCCGAACAAACTTTGAAATCGTTGTGCTATTTCGCCGATGGCAATTTGGCAACATTGGCAAATTCGGTGCGACGTGACTTGGCGAAGGCGGTACGCGGCGTCGACTTGCAAAAACTGCCGGCGTTATGAGCAGCTCAAAATGCCGCTTCGTAATCCCGCTAAACGACGCCACCCGCCAAGTCGCCAAACGCCTCGTGTGGTTTGAACCGCCGGAGCTGGCGCTGAAGGAACCGGTGCGCTTTTTGGCCTATGCATTTGCGCATGCACGCGATTGCGATATGCGCGTTTTACGCGCGCTAGTGAGCGACACCGAATTGCGCTACGCGCTACAAAATGCGCCACCCGGGATCATTGATGCAAAATCGTGGGCGTATTGGTACTTAATGTTGGATTTGGGTGATGCGCCGAGCTTGCCTGAGCGGCACTTGCCGGCTTAGCTTGCGCAGAACTGAGCAATGCATAAGCGCGATCGGCACTTATTCATTGCTTAAAATTTCTTTACAAGACCGCTTAAAAGACCTATTTTTAGGTCTTATCTGTGAGGTCAAGCCATGCCAACTCAAATTCTAGCCACGATGGCTGCCAGCATTTCCGAGCTAAAGGCGAATCCTATGCGGGTGGTTGCTAGTGGTCACGGAATGCCGATTGCCGTTCTGAATCGAAATCAACCTGCATTTTACTGCGTGCCGGCCAGAGCATACGAAGCGATGCTTGAGCTAATTGATGACAAAGACTTGCTTGCTATTGCCAATGCTCGTGCCAATGAGGAAAGCATAGTGGTTTCAATCGATGACCTATAAATTAGCTTTCAAGAAAAGCGCATTAAAAGAATGGGAAAAATTGGCGCCAAATATTCGAGAAATCTTTAAAAAACATTTGTTGAAGCGACTCGAAAACCCACATATTCTGTCTGCTGCAATTAGTGGTGGGAAAGATTTGTACAAAATTAAATTGCGACAATTGGGTTACAGGTTGGTTTATTCTGTTTTTGAGCAAACAGTGACCGTGACCGTGTTGGCAGTCGGTGAGCGCGACAAAAATAAGGTTTATGAGCTGGCACTTTCGAGGTTTAACCAACACTAGCACCAATTTATAAGGGTTCGTCCAGATGGTAAAAAAGAAGCGAAGCGACTTTGTAAAGTGGTTTGGCCCATTGATAGATGCACTAAAAGCACTCGGCGATTCCGGGCGACCGCGTGAGGTGTCCGACAAAATCGCAAAAGAACTAAAACTGTCGGACAATGTTCTTGATGAAACACTTAAGTCAGGTGGAAGCAAATTTCATAATCAGGTGGCGTGGGCGAGACAATACCTTGTGTGGGAGGGCTACCTTGATGCATCAAAGCACGGAACTTGGAAGCTGACCGAGAAAGGCAGAACTGCTGGTCCAATTTCAGAGGAAGATGCGCATAAGATATTTTTGAAGTGGGTGGCCATTCATTCGAAAAATAGGAAAGGAAAGTCTACAGACCAAAAATCTGAACCGACCGAGCCGCTAAATCTGGAAGAGGAGGCTCCAGAGAGCTTGCTTGCAAGCGATGCGATCCGCTTGATAGATGTGTTGAGGGCGCTTAGCCCAGAAGGATTTGAAAAGATCTGCCGGGAGCTATTGCGAGAGTCAGGATTTGAGAACGTAGAAATTACGGGTGGCACTGCAGACGGGGGCATTGACGGCTTCGGAACTTTAGAAATAAACGCGTTTGTAAGCTTCAAGGTGATTTTTCAGTGCAAGCGTTATAAGGAAGGAAACGCGGTTTCACGTGCTCAGGTTGGTGATTTCCGGAATGCAATGCTCGGCAGAGCTGAGAAAGGAATCATCATGACAACTTCAACCTTCAGCAACTCCGCAATTCAAGAGGCACAGAGGGACGGTGCACCAAAAGTTGAGTTAGTTGATGGCGCAATGCTCGTGAAGATGTTTGAAAAAGTTGAGTTGGGCCTCAATAAGCGAATAGTTTATGACGTCAACATGGCCTACTTCGAGAAATATCGAGCTAGCTGAAAGCTACTAATTCACTGTCTGTCGCCATCGGCCGTGACAAGTCGCGGCCCAGACTAAAGCATAAGGCCAATTACTTCGCCGTATGCAAAACCTTCATAGCATCCGCAATTTTGCCATCCACCAACATTGAAAACACGTTCAACGCCTCGTCAATGGCAACATGCATCGCGCGCACTTGCTCGGCGCTAGCCCGGCCTAACACCCAAGGCGTGACCTGATCTTTATGACCGGGATGGCCAATACCCAGTCGCAAACGATGGTATTTGCCGTGGCCGAGTTGGCCGCTGATGTCACGTAAGCCATTTTGGCCGCCGTGGCCGCCATCGAACTTTAGGCGTGCGACGCCGGCATTCAGATCCAGCTCGTCGTGCACCACCAGCATGTCTTGCGCTTCAATTTTGTAAAAGCTGAGCAAAGCTTGGCTAGCAAGGCCGCTGCGATTCATGAATGTGGTTGGCTTGGCGATTAAAACGCGCTGACCGTTGCAATCGGCTTTTGCCACATGCGCGTGCAATTTACTTTCAGAAAGCAACCGCGCGCCCAGCTTTTCGCTGAGCGCATCCAAAAACCAAAACCCGGCGTTGTGCCGGGTTTTAGCGTATTCCGAGCCTGGATTACCCAGGCCCAGCACGAGTTTGATGCCGCTTGCCATCGATCAACGACCAATCTGAGCGGCGTTAAACACTGATTACTTCTTCTTCGGTGCAGCTTTGGCCGCTGCTTTGGCGGCAGGTACTTTACCGTCTTGCTTTTGCGCGGCAGCTGGAACTGACTTACCAACGGGCTTACCGCCCTTGGTCGGTGCTGCAACTTCAACCACTTCTTCCACCAACGGTGGTTTCGCCAACACAACCGGCAGATTGTGCAATTTGCCCAAACGTAAGCTAGGAATGGTCACGCCTTCTGGCAACTTGATATCAGAGATGTGAATCACATCGCCAATGTTCAATTCGCTCAAGTCCACTTCCAAGTGCTCTGGCAAGTCTTTAGGTAAGCAAGCGACCACGACTTGGTTGAGCTCGTGCATGATGAACGCACCGCCAATTTTGCCAGCTGGGCTTTTTTCTTGGTTTACAAAGTGCAACGGCACGCGAATCTTGACGATTTCGGTATCCGACACGCGTTGAAAATCCAAGTGCATGATTTGTTGCTTGTATGGGTGACGTTGAATGTCACGCAACAAAGCGCGTTGGGTTTCATTGCCCGCTTTGAGCACCAAAATGTTGGTGTAAAACCATTCTTGTTGCGAATAGCGATACGCGATTTTTTGATCGAGCTGCAATGCGCGCGGGGCTTCGCCACCGCCATAAATGATTGCCGGTACATTTTCCGTTAAACGCAGGCGGCGGCTCGCACCTTTCCCCTGATCGTCACGAAATTCCACTGCTACATCGTGGGTTTTTGCCATGGTAGTACTTCCTTGTTTTAAGCCTAAACATCATGTCCAGGCTTGGGTGAAGGCGGCGCCGCGACCAGCGCTGCCAGGGTTGCTCGGCTTTTCAGCCGAACGATTGAACTATAAAACGGGTGATTAGCGTTACTCCCAAGATTTTAGCTCGTCATCCTCGCGAACGCGGGGATCCAGGTGCCATAACAAAGAATTTAATCAGTGCGAAGCTTACCGAACTGGATTCCCGCCTGCGCGGGAATGACGATTTGGTGTTTTGGCGCTACAGAGAATTAAAGTTAATCACCTAAAAACGAAAACTAGTCTAAAAACAACGAACTCACCGATTCCCCGCCCGCGATGCGGCGGATGGTTTCGGCCAAAATGTCAGAAATGGTAATCACGCGAATTTTGCGGCAGGCCATGGCATCGGCGCGCAATGGGATCGTGTCGGTCACTACTAGCTCATCAATAAAGCTCTTTTCAATGTTTGATACCGCTGCGCCCGATAGCACCGGATGCACGCTGTAGGCGACCACCCGCGCCGCGCCTCGGTTTTTTAGTGCCGCTGCAGCCGCGCAAAGCGTGCCGGCGGTGTCGACGATGTCATCAAACAGCACGCAAGTTTTGCCTTCCACTTCACCGATGATGTTCATCACCACCGATTCATTGGCGCGTGGGCGGCGTTTATCAATGATTGCTAAATCGGCATCGTCCAAACGTTTCGCAATCGCACGTGCACGCACCACGCCACCGACATCCGGGGATACGACAATCAGATTTTTAGTGTCGTGGTGGCGCCAAAGGTCCGCCAACACAATAGGGGACGCGTAAATATTATCCAGCGGCTTATCAAAAAAGCCCTGAATTTGATCCGCATGTAGCTCAACCGTGACCACGCGATCAGTGCCGACGGACTCGATCATCTTCGCCGCGACCTTCGCGGTAATCGGCACGCGTGCATTGCGTGGCCTGCGATCCTGCCGGGCGTAGCCAAAATAAGGTACCACGGCAGTCACATTGGCGGCAGACGCGCGTTTGAGCGCATCAATCATCACCAACAGTTCCATCAAATTATCAGCGCTGGGTGCGCAGGTCGGCTGGATCACAAAAACGCGCTGCCCGCGTACGTGTTCCAAAATTTCGACCGACACTTCGCCGTCACTAAAGCGCCCGACATGCGCGCGGCCTAAGGGCACGTTCAAGGTATGCGCGATGCTTTGCGCTAAGCGCAAATTGGCATTGCCCGCGAAAAGCATTAAACCGTCGGGGAGAATGTTGGGCTCTGCCATGACGAAACTCCTTGCGGCATGAATTGCGGTGCGCGTATGCGGCGCCATTTAGACAAACGGCGCTGATTGCTTCAGCGCCGTCGGTAATGCTTAATTAAGTGGCAGGGATACAAGGACTCGAACCTAGGAATGTCAGAATCAAAATCTGATGCCTTACCAACTTGGCGATATCCCTACCGAAGACGACACCGAAACCGGCCCCATCTGAGCTACGAATTGTGTGGACTGCACGGGTGCTTGTCAATTCAATAGTGCTTAGATCGTGCCCATGCGGGTGCGGCGGTTGGCGATGGTTTAGGTTTGCAAGGGTGTTTTGCACTCGGACTGCGCATTCCGTCGATGCTCAAAGCCCGCAAACACGACCAGTATCAGCAATGGAATTGCGAGCGCTAAGCTGGCATGCGCGGTGCCCAAACCAAAACCACCGGTAGTGATTGGTTTTGTCAGTAAATCACCAAAGGTGGCTCCAAAGGGTCGGGTCAGAACAAAAGCAAGCCAAAATAGCGTAACCCGATTCCAGCGGGTAAATATAAAGGCGGCGGCCACAGCGGCGATTAATGTGCCGATCAATAGCGCGCCGCCTAAAAAGCCCAGGCCAGAATCGTCAGCCAAAAAATCACCCAGCGCCGTCCCTAAGGTGTTGGACAATAAAATTGCCGCCCAATAATAAAGCTGCGCCCGCAGCGTTTGCACGTTGCTTACTGACAGTGATTTTTCGCTAATCCACCACAATGCCAGCACCACGGAAAGGGCCCCGCTCAGCAGCATTGCTCCGTTGGCGTAGCCTAATCCCAGCGTTCGGTCCAAGTAATCAGAGATCGTAGTTCCAGCCATGCTGGTTGATAAAATCACGGCCCAGTAGAGCCCGGGGTGGAACGATTTGGAGAACAGTTGTGGCAACAAAGTAAAAACAAAAACGCCCAGCAACACTAATGAGGTCAGTGCGTAACCTAGTCCCAGTGTCATCGAAATCAAATCCCCCGCTGTTTCGCCAAGCGTGGTGGCGAAGATTTTTGTCACCCAAAAAGCAAATGTGACCTGCGCGACTTTGTTCATGTTGCAAAAGCCCCGACAGCCAATACCCGCCGCCGCGTCAAACTGACATATATGCGCTCTGAAATAAAGCAAATTAGCCAGCATAGCCAAGCGGAATACAGCACATGGCTGACAAAATGTGCACCACGCAGCACTTGGCCTGCACCTAAAATAGTGCCGATGATGATCACTTCGATTAGCAGCCAATTCGCCAATTTTGCTGAACGTGGGCGCATGGCAAAGCTCGTCGCCAGCAGTGCAAAAGCGCCAGAAACATGGCCAGAGGGGAAACAGCGTCCAGGGCCGCCGTCGGCAAGCGCAAAATTCCAATGTGAAATAAGTTGGGCCTTGCCACCAAACATCGAAAGATCCCACGGGCAGCTGCTTTTGCTAAAAAGTTTCAGCAGCGAAATCGCAGCGATACACAGCAGCATCGTGGCAAACCACCAGCGCTGGGCACGCCGATCGAGCGCCATTGCCGGTGTAAGCGGGCGGAAATAGTTATAGGCCAGCAACACAAAGATGCCGCCATAAAAGAACTTGCCGCCTCGATGTAGCAATGCTTCGGTTAGCCAGGCGTGGCGCATGGAAAAGCCATGACTCAGCGGCCCATCGTACCCGGCGATTTTGCCGCTAATCCAAAAATCCAGCCCCGATGCATCCCAAATCAGTAGGGCCATCAACGCGACAATTATAAGCAGTGCCCCGCGCCAGCGTGCATCGGGAAAAACAGTTGCAGTCGTTGATGGTTGCTGCCGTGTGCTTGACACCGCATTCGAGGTAATTTCAATCATGCTTTACACTCATCAAAAAGAAGTTCGGGTTTCAACGATGAACTGCAGGCCGCGATCCGCCTGCCTGCCATTCATTGGATAAGCCAAATCGATATGCAGTGAATTAGCACGTGCGGCGCGCAAACTGCCCAGACGTAGGCCGATGCCAAAATCTTTTAGCGTGCCTAAATCTTCATCGAACACGGTGGACTTGCCCCACACTTTGCCCACATCAACAAAGGCAGCGGCCCCCACTTGAAACAACTTGAGCGGCTTCCAGTTGGTGAAAAAGCGCTGCTCCAGCGTCAGCTGTGCGCGTTTGTCGCCGTACTGATAGTCAAATGGATAGGCGCGCAAGCCGTTTTCACCGCCTAAAACCAGCGGCGATTCCGCGTCTAAATTGCGCCCGTAATCGGCGCTTACTGAGGCATAGAAGGTGGCGCGGTCAGACTGTCGATAAAAATAGCGCGCACTAGCCCCGATCAGTTGATTTTCACCCGCGCCAATAAAGCGCCCTTCGCCATAAGCGCTCAGAAACAACAGTTCTTTGTCGCGAATGCGCAGGCCATCGCTCACTTTTGCCTTCAGCAACGCTTGGTTTCGCTCAGCCCCTAAAATCGGCGAACTTAAGCCCAATTCCAGTGAATAATTGACGCCAAAGGCCTGATCTTCGGTACGACCGATCTGATCCTGGTTAAATGTGGTGGCAAAATTGTCCTGTACGCCTTCAATGCGCACAAATGGATAAGCCAAAGTATGATCGTTTGGCACCGCCAGCGTCGAGCTTGCGAGCGCTGAAAACCGCTGTTGTTCATAGCGCAGGCCAGTGAAATAGCGCGTGCTCCAGCCGTTCACTAGGCCATTGGAAAAGCCAAATCCTAGTTCGCCCGCTTGCGTTTGTTGGCGATAGCGGTCAATTTCATTGCCAAACACCGAGCGTGATTGTTCGCCATCAAAATCGCTTAGGGCAAGCAAGGCCTGCCAACGGCTATCCAGCGCGAAAAATGGCCGTTCCACCCGTGCGCTGACATCGTGGCCATCCGCGCTATTGGTCAGCACCGCATCCAAGGTCCAGCGCCCAAAGGCCAAATTTGGATCACGATAAACCAAGCTCGAAGACTCGCGTTTGCGATCACTACGCTGGCTTATTTCCAGCACTTTGCCTAGGCCTAGAAAGTTATTGTCCTCAATGCCGACCGAGGTGGTGTTATTGCCGCCTTTGCGGCCAAAGCTAACCGTTGGGCTCAACGTCCAAACATCCCGCGTCTGCACCAGCACATCAACCAAACCGGGCGTGTAGCAAACCGGCGTCAATACCGGTTCGCGCAAGTAGCGCAATGTGCGCAAATTGCGCGCAGTTTCCTGCAAAACGCGCTCGCTGTACAAATCGCCCTCAGCGAACAAAAGCTGCGCGCGCAGGGTACTTGCCTGCGTTTTTACGTGCAGCCGATTCGCCAATTTGAACAGCCGAGTGCGCTCGCCGGGCTTTGTTTCATCGAAAATATTGCTCGGCGCAAAAATAATGTGACGAATGCGTACGCCTTCGGTTTGCAAAGTCTGGGCACTCGGTGTGATCGCGGCGCAGCCCGCTTGCGCGGCCTCAGGCAGGGCTTCGCCATAGGCTGGGCGCAGCATTAAAATCAATAGCGAATAAAAAAAGATGCGCGGCATTGCAAAAGCACAATCAGGAAAGTCAGCACGATCCTGACTTGAGCGCCGCAAATTGCTGTTAACACGGTTTGCGATGTAATGTGATGTGGGCAATAACGGTCGATCCCACAGATCGCAGAAGGTAGTCGGTGTGTCACAGGCGCAAAGCGCCGAAGACCACCGGATATAATGTAAATCTTGTTCCGACCCCGGCAGGGGTCGCAGACGGCTTGTGCGACCCCTGCCGGGGTCGGAACAATTCTATTTATAGTTCCGGTGGTCTGCGCTGCTTTGCAGCTTCGACACACCGGCTACCTTCTTTGATCCCTGCGGGATCATCACGTTAACCTTGCCGGTTGATTTAATACTGTGCACGATTAGGGCTTCGTCTACCGGCTCTGCAGTCTCGGGTATTTTTTGCATCGGGCCCAGCGCCTCCATGTTGGCTGCGCTTGAACGTTGGTCGTCAGTCAAACTGTTGCATCGCGGTAAGCTTTTAAAACCGCGTTCATGCGCGTCTGCCAGCCAGCGCCAAGGCCGCGATACCAAGCGAGCACATCGGCATCTAATCGCAGCGCAATTTGCACTTTACGGTCCAGTTCGGCTTTCGCTGGGCGGCCGCGCTTTGCGCGCAATTCTTCTAAACCAACATGCGCAGTGGCATCCGCCCAAAATGCAGCAACATTGGTTTTGTCGGTGGTGTCATAAGGCACGTCAGTTTTGGGGGAGGGCGCGGAAGTAAGCTTGCTTTTCATATTTTTCTGCCTCTCTGCAGGAAATCAATCGTGGGCCATCGTCGCGGTCAGTCCAAACTAAAACCACCACTTTGCCGTTTAGCAGCGCCAAACTTACCAATCGTTGTTCACCATAATTTTCGCTGGCATCTTCGCGCGTCAACATGGGTTCGTCAAAAACGCTTTCGCAATCCGCCAAGTCAATGTGGTGTCGTTGCAGGTTTATGGCGCGTTTGTCTGGGTCGAAGCTCATAGCATAATTGTATATGCATAAAAACAATCAGGCAAACTCTTAGGATTGAAACGACCCCACGGGTCGCTTCAATTCAATGTTCAAGAAGCCCGGTATAATCGAAGCGAGCTTGCCCGAATGCGCTGGCAAATTGGATGCTCAAATGCACTTGCTCTAGCGTTATTTTTGAGCTGAAACCTAAAAAGCCAAAGTAGCGAATTTCATAAATCCGCTGGGTAAAACATGCCGAAAACTTGCATGGTTTTTTAATTTTCTGAGCAAAGGTCAAAATGATCCACTACCTATATCAAATCGCGCAGCAAATATGTCTATCGATGCCGGAGAGCGAAGAATTCGTATCGCACGGCTCGCCCAACTTTCGCGTCAAAAAGGGCAAGATATTTGCCGTCTTTGCGCAAAATTTTCATGGTGATAAGCGGGTTGCGCTGTGGCTGAATTCCCCACCCGGTGCGCAAGCGGCTTGGGCTGAGCCATCGGCACCAGCGAATAGCGATGCGGATTATTTCGTACCGCCCTATGTCGGCCCGCGCGGCTGGCTGGGTGTGCGCTTGAATCGTGGCTTGGCGTTGACGCACGTGTATGATTTGGTGTGCGAGGCCTACGTCAACACCGCCCCGAGAAAATTTCATGCCTTGATTGGACGTATGCCCGAGCTTACGCCGCCTGAATTGGCATTGGACGCTGAAGCTGAGCAAAGTCGCGTGGACGATTCGCAGCGCAGCGTACTTGAACCGTTACGGGAAATTTGTCTGGCATTGCCAGAAACGAGTGAGCAAGCACAATTTGGCCATCCAGTCTGGCGCGCGGGCAAGCAGACGTTTGCGCAATTGCTAATGACCTCGGCCCGCACGGGTATTGCATTTTGGGCCGATGGTGAAAGCCAGAGTTTGTTGCTGGACGACCCGCGCTTTTACGTGCCGCCCTACATCGGTCACCGTGGCTGGATCGCGCTTGATGTAAGTTATGAGTTCAGCTGGGACGAGGTGCGGGATCACTTGTTGCAAAGCTATCGCCATTTTGCCTTGCAGCGCATGTTGCTGGAATTAAACAACGCGCTTAGCTAGGACAAAAACAAGCCGAATACTCGCCGCAGTAACGATCAGTTGGAAAGAGTCACGGGCGCAGACCACGGCTAGCAACTCTGGCAACACCACCTCAGCAAACTCCGCATCCTGGCCAGCGAAAACTAACGCACCGGCCTGCCAACTGATTTCCACGACTTGATGCGCATTCAAGCTATTCGCGCATTGAATAATGATCCAGCGCAGCACCGCACTGCGCGCGTTGACATAGACATCGGCGGCAATATCAATCGCAAATGACGTGCTGCCGCGCGCGCTGAGGTAGCGCATCGCTAGCTCAACTTCCGCTGCCAGGTTCAAGCGTTCCCGCCCATCTAAGTCGGCTTTGCGGGCAGAAAGCATCAGCGCGTCTAGCGTTAACACGAGCTGCTGACTATTGCGGCTTACGCGCTCCAAAACGGCAAAGTCTCGCCGATCAGGTAACACGGCAGATACGCCGTGCTTTCCAGTCTCGAAATTCAGTATTTCCAGACCGCTTTGGATCACCGCGACCGGCGTGCGCAAGGCATGCGCCACGTCCGCCAAAAACGTCGTTTCACGCTCGGCGGCATCCGCCAAGCGCGTCTGATAACTGTTGATGGCGGCCACAATTTGATCGATTTCATCTTGATTTTGTCGCGCAATGGGTGCGCCGCCGGATTGGCTTTGGTCAATATCGGCAATTGCCAGCGCAACGGCGCGCATCGGGCGCACCAATTGCTCTGCAAACAGCCAGCCCATTAGCGCCGAAATCATGACCGCGCTGAGTGCTAAAAAGAGTGCGATCCAGGCGAAGCTCGCCTCACCCCGCTCGGAGGGCGCAATGTTCACGCCATAATAGTAGCGGTGGTTATCGATTTGGCGTACCAACACTTCAAATTCCGCATATACACCGGCTTCAAGTTCACTCTGGCCCAGCGGCAAGTCCCGCAATGCGGCGGGCACGGCACGTAAGTCATTCAGCGGAGCCACGGCGGAAAACACACCTGGCGAATTGTTCAAATCTGGCCAACCGCCGACCGCGATATGGGCATGCATCTCCTCGACCCCGGCTTGCAACGCGCTTTTAAGTAGGGAGTGCTCCTGCCATTCAAACGCCATCAGCGCCAGCGCCCCGACTAAAAGGCACACCAATAATGACAGCGCACCCGCATACAGCGCGGTTCGATGCAGTAGTTTAAGTTTCATCCGCCCCGCCGCTTATCAAGTTGGCGCCGCTCAAGAACTCACGCAGTGCATAGCCCTGCCCAGGCTCGGTTTGCAGCAGCGCATAGCTAAAAGGCCGGTCAATTAAGGCGCGTAAATTGCTGATTTGCGAATGCAGCGCATTGACATCCGCGTCCGCCCCTTCCCAAACCGCGTCGATCAAACTGGCATGACTGAGTACTGCAGGCGCCGCCTTCATTAACGTCGTCAATAAAAGCCCAAGCTTAGGCGTTAGCAAAATGGTGCGCGCATCGCGCACCAGCGTCAGGGTGGTTAAATCCAAGCTCAACGGCCCAAAGCTAAGTTTTGCAGGTGCTGCACTACCACGCCGCAGCAATGCCAGCAGCCGCGCCTCCAGCTCCGGAAGTGCCACGGGCTTAACGACATAGTCATCGACGCCCGCATGAAAACCCGACAGCTTATCGCTGAGTTGATCACGCGCCGTCAGCGCCAAAATCGGCACCTGATTGTCGCGCGCACGCGCTGCCCTACACAGCGCCAAACCGTCCATTAGCGGCAGCCCTAAATCCAGAATTACGACATCAAATACGGCTTCAGTCAGCATTTTCAGCCCCATCGCGCCATTCGCTGCATGGTCCATCTCAAAGCCACGCGCTTCCAAAAATTGCCACACATTCGCGGCAAAATCGCTTTGATCTTCGATGAGTAATACGCGTTTCAAGGTAATCTAAATTCTAATTTCGCGCCGTCAAGACCATGCCGGCCACTGGCACCACTGGATTGCCGTCAATCGAAAACGCAAACGGCACACTTTTTAAGTTGCCCTGATCGTTATATTGCACCACAAAATGCAGATGCGGGCCGGTGGAAAATCCGGTGTTGCCGCTTTTGCCGATCAAGGTTCCGGCTTCAATGCGTCGGCCGACGCCGACCGCGACGGATTCCAAGTCCAAATGCGCATATACGCCCAAGGTGCCGTCACTGTGCGCAATCACCACAACGTTGGCGCGTTCGCCGTATTTGTTTAAATCCAGGCCAGTGCGATAGAAATCATCCTGCACTTGCATGACGACGCCCGCGCGCGCGGCAAGCACTTCGGTGCCTTTCGGCAGCGCTAAATCGACGGCGTGAAAGTTTTCCGGCGAGCTGTGGCTAAATTCGCCGCCAAAGGCCTGATGCACGGCAAACGCCAAACCCGCACGAAACGGCAGCTGATAAATCGCGGTTAGATCGGGCTTTGCGGCCGGGTCGCCGGGTGTCCATTTGTAGCGCAGCGAGAAGCTGCCGCCTACACCCGGCGTTGCACCTGGACTTGCTTTGACCACAAACGCCGGAATTTCGCGCTTGGCGGGCAGGGTAATTAGCGCAGGCAAGCTGGGTTCGGTGATTACACCGCGCGCTTCGGTCAACTCAAAACTTAAACTAACCGGGCCGGCTAAATCGTTATAAGCAAAATACCCGACCGAACCTAAATTTTCTTCCTGACGCAAGCGCACTGGCTCTTGTGGGTCGACGTCAATAAGGCGCGCGGTTAAGCCTTTTGCTGCGGTTTTATCGGCGGGCGGTGCATCGGAGAAATGCATCACGCCAGCGGCATCAGTCCATTTGTAGATTTGTTTCGCGGCGCAATTGTTGGCGAGCGCAGTCAGCAGCGTGCATAGCAGAAAAAACTTAAGCGCAAAAGCCCGAGAGGTATTCATTATCCAAACGCAATCCAACTAATGAGCGCCAACACTAACACACCAAATAAATCAACGAACCAACCCGCGCGCAGCATTTGGCGGCTGCTGACCATGCCGGTGCCGTAGGCGATCGCGTTTGGAGCGGTCGCGACCGGCAACATAAAGCCTAGGCTGGCAGCGAGTGCGGCGGGCAGCATGAGCAGCGCTGGATTCAAGCCCTGCGCCTGTGCCACCGCCGCTAGCACCGGCATTAACAACACCGCCGTTGCGGTATTGCTGGCGATTTCGCTCATCAGCGTCACCCCCAAACACAAGCCCAACAGCATCACCGGCAAGGGCAGGGCGGTTAGCGCACCTAAATTGGCGGCCAATAAATCGCTTAAGCCGGAACGCTCAAAGCCCTTAGCCAAGGCGATACCACCAGCAAACACCATCAGCGCACCCCACGGGATTTTTTCCGCGCGCGCCCAATCTAGGCATCGACCGCCGCAGGTCGCCTCTGGATCGTTTGGGCTTCGGCCATCAGGAATCAAGCAAAGCGCAATTACGCCAACAAAAGCAATCGCGGCATCATTCACGCCGGGCACGCCGAAAAGCTTTGACCAGCCGCCAAAAGGTTCCGCGCGAAATATCCAAGCTAAGGCAATCAACACGAACACGCTCAACACGCGTACCTCGACCGTTGCAATCGGGCCAGGTTCGGGCAGGCAGGCCGCCGGCGTGTCCTTGAGCCCGCGGCTTAACCACCAAGCCAACATCGGCAACGTGATGAGCACTAAGGGCAAGCCAATTTTTAGCCATTCCACAAAGCCAAAGGGTGTGCCGGTGCTTTGCTGATAGGCCGACATAAAAACCAAATTAGGCGGCGTGCCCATGGGGGTGCCCATGCCACCAAGGCTTGCGGCATAGGCGATCGCCAGGATCAAAGGCGCGCGCAAGCGTTGATCTGGATAATGCGTCAGTATCGCTAGCGCTACCGGCAGCATCATTAACGTGGTTGCGGTATTGCTGATCCACATGCTCAAAAAGCCGGTGGCAAAGGCAAAGCCCCAAATCAAATGTGCGCCGCTATGGGCACCGCACAGCCTCAACATTGCCAATGCTAAACGCCGATGCGCGCCCGAACTTTCCAATGCGCCGGAAAGCATAAAGCCACCGGCTAGTAACAGAATCAGCTCATTTCCGTAAGATTGCGCCACCTCAACCGGCGTCAGCACGCCTAAAATCGGTAGCAGCGCTAGCGGCAATAGCGCGGTGATTGCCGCGTCGATGCATTCAGTCAACCACCAAATTGCCACCCAGACCGTTAACGCCGCAGTCAAGCGCACCGGCTGCGTTTGCGCGTGCATCAATAAAAAACACAAGCCTGCGGCAATTGGGCCAAAAATCGTCAACAGCGCCCGGGTGCGGGCGCTATAGCCCACGCCCTCGCTGGCCTGAGTTAACGCCAGCACACCTGATTCTTGCCGCTGGACTTGGCGCGTTTGAGTTCGCTTTGCACTCTAGCGTGCAGTTCAGCGCGGGTGTCCACGCTTGGGTCCCACAGCGCGGCGCCAATGCTAATCGAGCCTTTGAAGGCTTTGCCGCCAAAACTAAATTCGGCATTGCCCGCCGCTGAGCGGATCGACTGCAAGATCGGAATGCCAAAATCTAGCCCGACTTCAGTCAACAACACGCCCAATTCGTCCGGCCCCACGCGCGCGGCTAGATCTTCTACCCGCAAACCGGCGCGGATCATGCGGGCGATTTGCCGAATGGCTTCATCGCCGCCAGCCTGACCAAATTCGGCATTGATCGCCGCCAAATTATCGACGTCCACACATGCCAATACAAAGGTGCGGCCGTGACGACGGCTGCGCGCAATTTCCCGTTCGATGTCTTCCTCAAATGCGCGCTGGGTCGGCAAACCGGTCAGCAAATCTGCGCCACCCACTTCAATCGAATTCGTACTCGATACCGAACCCATGCCTGGCAGCTTGACCGCACCCGAACCCGCTCCGGGCACATCGTTTGCCGCTTCGGATTTTTCCGAAAACTGCATCACGGTGCCACCGACGGTAATAAAGTCACCGTCTTTCAAACGCGCCTCGACTACCGAGCGATCATTCAAATAGGTCTTGTTGGTGGAATTCAAATCGCGCAACCAAAAACCGGTGGCGTCTTTCCAGAGTCGACAATGCAGGCGTGACACCGCGCGGTTGAGTAAGCGCATATCGCAATCGGAAGACCTGCCGACAATCAGCGGCGTGTCCTTCATATTCACCTGACGCCCCACGCCCTCACCTTGGGTAATCACCAAATGCGCCGCCGAACGAGGTTCGAGGCGTATCGCAGGCAATTTGCCGCGGTCAGTGGATAGGGTGTCGTAGCGTTCAAGTGTCATAAGTTGGATTTAACGGCGAATACGCAGCGCGCGCAACCGGGCTTTTGCGAAAACGCGCGGTCTACCCCAAACTTAGGCAACCTTTTGAGCGATTGCAAACGATGTTTCACATTGTCTTATACGAACCAGAGATTCCGCCGAATACCGGCAACGTGATTCGCCTTGCCGCCAACATTGGTGCCGCGCTGCATTTGATCCGTCCCTTAGGGTTTGATTTAGACCACGCCAAACTGCGGCGCGCGGGCTTGGACTATCACGAATTTACCGCCGTGCAGGCGCATGATGATTTCGCCAGTTTCCTGAGCGCCGTTGCGCCCCAGCGTATTTTTGCGCTGACCACAAAAGGCACGCGGCGGTTTACTGACGTGGTTTTCCAATCCGGCGATGCGTTCGTGTTTGGCCCAGAAACGCGGGGCTTACCGGCGGAATTGCTAGCGACTTTTCAGTCGCCACAAAAACTGCTGATTCCAATGACGCCGGGCGGACGCAGTTTAAATTTGTCGAATGCGGTGGCAGTGGTGTTGTTTGAGGCTTGGCGGCAGATTGGGTTTGCGGGGGCTAGGGGCTAATTGGAAAGACATGCAAAAAAAACTTCAAGGTAGCTCCCAATCCGCTAGCCGCAAACCGTCAACTCGTGCGAATTCCGCGGTGTTGTGGGTGACCAAAGTCAAATTATTTGCACGGGCAATGGCAGCGATCAGGGTGTCGTTTGGGCCAATGGGCTTGCCTCGATTCAAAAGATCAGCGTGAATTAGCCCGTAGTGATGTGCGCAATTATCGTCAAAGTGTAGGCTTTGCAGCGGTGCAAAAAATGCATTGAGTAGCGCTAAATTGGCCTCGACCCGTTCGCTACGCCTAGCACCGTAGAGCAATTCGGCTTTAACTACGCTGCACAAAATGATGTCTAAAGCGCTGTGCCGCAAGAAATGCTGCTGAATGATTGCGTGCTTTTTGTTTAGCAGATGAATACAAACGTTTGTATCCAACAAATAAATCATTTGATTTGCAACCGATCTTCCAGCGGCAAAGTGGGAAAGCGTTCCAGCGGCGCACCTTCCCAGGTGCCAAAGAGTTCAAAATAGCCATCCGGCCAATCTGCGCTGATACAAGCGTCGCGCTTGACTAACTCTGCTAGATACCGCGAGAGGCTTAAACCCGCTTGCACCGCACGACGCTGCGCCTGACGCGCAATGTCTTCGGGGACGTAACAATGTAGTTGAGCCATGTGCACTCCAAATATATTTGCTATATGTGGAATGTAGCAAAATTGGCCATCCGATTGTGAAACCAGCCCACACTGCCCAAGCATCTGCCAAAACTCGGGCAAACCGCATAATTTAGCCGCACCAAGCGGCTAAGCCCGCTAAAATTCGTCCAAGTCAATTTCAAAGTACCCCAATTTATGTGTGGAATCGTAGCCGCAACGGCAACTGTCGATATCGTTCCCGTCTTAATCGACGGCTTAAAGGCACTGGAATATCGTGGCTATGACAGCGCCGGGATCAGCGTCGTGACCGCTACCGGCCTGCAGCGGTTGCGCGCGAAAGGCAAGGTGCGGGACCTAGAAGCGCTGCAATCGGCGACACCCTTGGTCGGGAACTTTGGCATCGCGCACACGCGCTGGGCGACGCACGGCGCGCCCAATACGCAAAACGCGCACCCGCATATTTCCGGCGCTGTCAGCGTGGTGCATAACGGCATCGTGGAAAACCATGCCGAATTGCGCGCCGAATTAATCGGCCTCGGCTATGTGTTTAGCTCGCAAACCGACACCGAAGTCATCGCACATTTGATTGAACACGAACAAGCGGCCAACGGTTTAGATTTATTGGCGGCTACAACGGCTGCGATCAAGCGCTTTCGCGGCGCGTATGCGATTGCCGTGGTTTCTATGCGCGAACCGGGCCGTGTGGTGGGCGCGCGCGCGGGTTCACCGTTGGTTTTGGGCATTGGCACCGACGCGCATTATTTGGCGTCCGATGTATACGCGCTATTAGCGCAGACGCGTCATTTCGTCTATTTGCATGACGGCGATATTGTTGACGTGCGCCAAACTGGCTTCCATATTTATGACCCAACCGGCATCCAGATCACCCGCCCGATCAAGCGCACCGAGCTATCCGCAAACGCGGTTGAGCGCGGCGAATACAAGCATTACATGCTCAAAGAAATCCACGAACAGCCGCAGGCGGCGGCCGAAACTTTGGAAGGCCGGATCGCTGGCGGCAAAATATTGACGGAAATTTTGGGAATTGATGCGCCCAAAATGTTGGCCGCTACCCGCGCGGTGCAAATCGTCGCCTGTGGCTCCAGTTTTCACGCGGCTTTGGTGGCGCGCCACTGGATTGAAAGCTTGAGCGGGCTGCCGTGTTTAGTCGAAATCGCCAGCGAATATCGCTATCGGGATGCTGCGGTTATTCCCGGCTCCTTGTTCGTAACAGTCAGTCAATCGGGTGAGACCACCGACACGCTCGAAGCATTGAAATTGGCGAAAACCCGTGGCTATCAAGCAATGTTGGCGGTATGCAATGTGCCGGAAAGCTCGTTGATTCGGGAAAGTGACCTGGTGTTGATGACGCGCGCAGGCCCGGAAATCGGGGTTGCGTCTACCAAGGCATTTTTGACGCAATTGGTGGCGTTTGCTTTGATCGCGCTTGAACTTGGGCGGGCACACGGTTTGGACGTCGCACGCTATGAGGATTGTATTCGCCAGCTTGAAGCTTTGCCGCTAGCGATCACTGAGGCGCTGAAGCTTGACGCGGAAATTAAGCTGCTGGCCGAACACTTTGCGCAAAAGCAGCATGCGCTGTTTTTAGGCCGAGGTCAGCAATACCCAATCGCCCTGGAAGGCGCGTTGAAGCTCAAGGAAATTAGCTACATCCACGCCGAAGCGTATCCAGCGGGCGAGTTAAAACACGG
>JANNYA010000080.1:0-21081 GCA_031409855.1 Rhodanobacteraceae bacterium
GAGACGCATTCCCAAGCGGACGAAACGGATGAAGACGAGCCGTCTGAGCCTAAGCCAGAAACATTTGCTTTCACAGCCGTCAATAAAGCAAGCGCGCTTTGGACGCGCCCGAAATCCGAGTTGAAAGATGAAGATTATCAAAGCTTTTTTGGCAGCTTAGAGCACGGCGCGGGTGATGCGCTGAGCTGGGCGCACAACAAAGTAGAGGGCGCACAAAGCTACACCAGTTTGCTGTATCTGCCGTCCAAACCGCCGATGGATATGATGTTTGGCAACCGCGACGAACGTCGTGGCCTGAAGCTTTACGTCAAGCGCGTCTTCATCATGGATGCCGCCGAACAGCTGCTGCCGAGCTATCTGCGCTTTGTACGCGGCGTGGTGGACTCGGACGATTTACCGCTGAATGTCAGCCGCGAACTGCTGCAGGACAATAAGTTGACCCAAGCCATTCGCGCCAGCTGCGTCAAACGCGTGTTGGACATGATGGACAAATTGGCGACCGATGAAGACAGTACAAAGTATTTGGAGTTCTTCAAGCACTTCGGCGGCGTGTTAAAAGAAGGCTTGTCGGAAGATTATGCCAACCGTGAGCGCATCGCCAAGCTCATGCGTTTCGCCAGCACCGCATCCGAAAATATGGTCAGCTTTGATGACTACATCGCGCGCATGAAAGTAGGGCAAGAAGCGATTTACTACATCACTGCCGAATCGCTGTTAGCAGCGAAAAACTCGCCGCATTTAGAAGCGTTGAAGGCCAAAGGCGTGGAAGTGCTATTGATGCACGAGCGCATTGACGAATGGGTGATGGGCTATTTAAATGAATACGCGGGCAAAAAAGTGCTGAGCGTGGCGAAGGGCGAGATTGACTTGGCCAATATCGCGACACCAGACGGCGTTGCAGAGGCATCCCATGCCGCGTTGGATAGCGACTTGACTGCGCGCATCACCAAAGCCTTGGGTGACAAGGTCAAAATCGTGCGCGGCTCTAAACGACTGAGCGAATCTGCCGCGTGTTTGGTGGTGGATCAGTACGAACAGGCGTTGCATTTGCAACGCGTACTGAAAGCGGCTGGGCAACCGGTACACAGTGGTAAAGCCGCGTTAGAAGTCAATGCCAGCCACCCGCTGGTGAAAAAACTCAGCGAAACGACCGATTCAGCGAAGTTTAACGACTTGGCGAATTTGTTGTTTGAGCAAGCGGTTTTAAGCGAAGGTGGGCAGCTGGAGGATCCAAGCGGGTTCGTAAAGCGTTTGAATGGACTGTTGCTGGCCGCATAACGGCACACTTTCGTTAAGACGGCTGCTGTCAGTTGCAAATTAATCCCGGCGCAAGTCGGGATTTTGCTTTAATCCAGCGCTTGCCAAGTCATACCTGACCTGCCGTGTATCGTCTAACCTGTCAAAGCCCATCAATGTCAATTAATTCGCCCGCCCTACATGCTGAAATTCCACCATTTTGGACCAAGCTTAACCAAGTTTGGTGCTACCCCGCTCAGCCGAGCCCGTTAATGGTGATATTAATCGGCGCAATACTGTCCCTGGTGGTGGCGTATTTGCCGATTTTTGGTTTTCTGCAACCGTTTTTTGAAGTGGCGGTAATTTCTTATGTCTATAAATATGGCGCTGAAGTGCTGTTGTATACGGCGCGCGGCAATGTAGATGACGCCCCAGAATACGTTACATCCGTGAGTGATGATCAAGGCTGGCAGCAAATATGGCTGTTTGTAGGCATGTATGGGCTGAGTATTATCGCGTTTTGGGGTTTACCTTTTGTATTCGCTGCAAGCCTTTCTTTGCTGTTGGTGTTCGCCTACCCGGCGGCGTCGATCATGGTGGCAATCGAAGGGTCAGCAATAGGCTCAGTGAACCCGATCCGGTGGTTTGACGCGATAACGCGTATTGGCTGGCCTTATGTGGCCGTGGTAATGCTTTCAATTTGTTTCGTATTCAGCAAGTTTTATTTGAATGATTTGTTAACGTTTTTGTGGGCACCGTTGGGCGTTTTCTTTACCAGCGCCGTTAGTTTTTACTTCGCAATTATGAGCTTTTATCTTCTCGGTTATTTGGTTTATCAATTTCATGAAGCGCTGGGCTTTGAGTTAGTGGTCAAAAAGAAGGAATTGCCACGTACCCATGTAAAACTTGATCCCGATCAAGCCGTGATTGATGACTGCGAGGCGTTGGTGGTGCAGGGCAAGCTGGCGGAGGCCGCAGATCGCTTTCGCACCCTAATCAGCGCCCGTGGTGCCACCGCGATGGTGCACGAGCGCTATCGGAAAATACTAAAACTCAATCAAGATACCGCTGGCCTGATAGAACATGGCGCAACTTGGTTGAGCGTGCTGTTGGCTCAAGAAAAGCGGCCGGAGGCGACCAGGCTATACAAAGAATGTGTCGCGCTGGATGCCGCGTTTTTGCCGCGTGTGGCTGAAGAATATGCCGACTTGGCAACTGCTTTAAGCGTCACCGAGCCCAAACTGGCCATTGGTGTATTGCAAGGATTTTGCAAACAGTTCCCGAAAAGCAAAATCGTGCCCCGCAACTTACTGCTGGCTGCAAAAATCCTAGCCGAGCGCTCAAACGACGTCGCAGGGGCGAAAAAGCTGATTGCGCAATTGCAGCAGCGCTTTCCTGAAAGTGCGCACATCGGCGCGATCAATGACTATGGTGTGCTTTTGGCAGCGCAGTGAGCGTTGCCCAGGTCAGCGCGGTTGATTAATGCGCCTACTGGCCAACGATAGACTAATAGATCACCTCAAACTCAGCTGGTACGGCCGCCCACGCTTTGGCACACACATGCACTTGATGGCTAGGTTTTAGCTGCGCATCAACCAAGCCGCCGCGCAGATTGCGTGCCGGGCGTGCAAATAGGCGCAATCGCCGCCCATCCTGGCCGCGCGCCTGCTGCACGACGGACCACGGGCGCGAAACGTAGTTTACTCGAAGGAATCGGCGAAGATGTCGTCTGAACTCAATTTATGCAAAGCGTAGCCAAATCCCATGCCGGTTAGTACATCGAACGATCTTCCGGCGGGGGCAATCGCGATCGGAGATAGTGATTGGCTAGTCAACGTGTCATTGGTCGACGAGATTGCTTGACCCTGAAGCGTACGCAGCGTCAATGCATTGGCTGTTGCTACCAGTAAATATGGCGCGCCGGGCAGGGCAACAATAGCGCGGCTTAGTTCCCCAAGCTGGTAACTGCGACGCACGCCGCGAGTGGCAGCATCAAGATGGATCATGGTGCCATCAGCGCGCTCGAGCACGATCTCAGCTCCGCCGGGTGCATTTGGCTGATACAGTGCTTTTTGGATTTGTTCAGTATAGGTCCATTCGAGCAGCTGGCTTTGCGCACCAAACGCGCGTAGGCCATCCGGTAGGGCTGCGACGAGCAAATCCTGGCCATCACTTGGTTGCACAAAAATGCCCCGCGCAGTTGCGAAGCCTTGACCCATCCGGATTGATTCCCACAACGGTAATCCGGTGCCCAACGAAAATACATGCACGCGGATGCCGTTCTCTCCGGTGCTGTTAGGCTGGGTGATAAGCGCGATGTCTTTAAACCCGTCGGAGTTGTAATCAAGCAACGCTGCGCCTACGATCTCGCGCGAACCTAGGGGACGTGAAGTAAAGTCGCCAATCTGCAACTGTACCTTTCGACTTTGACCGTCCAGTACGACGATCCGGCCGTCGTAGGTCGAAGTGCCGACAACCACAAGTTCTTGCGCGGGGTCGGCATCCAGCTGCGTCTGGAACAGGAATTTTGGCGCAATATAGAAAGGACTATTCGCGTTACCTGCGTTCTGGGGCGACACCCATTCCTCAACGCCGCTATCTCGGTCGACAATGCGGATTGGTCCGGGTTGGGAACTACCGTTGGCGATAATCAGTTCGACTTGACCGTCCGCGTCAATGTCACCGATCGATGTGGCACCAATGCCGCCGGGTTCGGAATTCAACTCGAAAAGTGTTTGCCCGTTCGCTGACTGCGCCACGCGTAGCGACAGTCTGGCGCCTGTGCCACTAGTGCCACTTGTGCCAGATGGGGCGAACACTACGTCTCTGCCCTGGCTGGTCGCGGTTCGAATCGATCCGACCGCCGCTATGCCGTAGCTCCCATTTGGAATTGAATTGCGTAGTGTTCGGGTCTGCGAATCAATAATTTTGACCGAACCCCATTGGCCGTCACCTTCGATAATTTCGTCTGCGCCAACACCGTCAAGATTGGCCACCGCGACCGCGTCGATGTCGAACACGTTGAAGTCCTAAACCGGCGACCAAGGCGCGCCTCGAAAAATCGTAAAATAGCCCCAATCGTTCGCACCGACAAAGCCAGGTGTGCCGCTGTTTACATTCCCGGCCGCTAGGTAACTTCCGAAGCCATCTGGATAACTCCATTCCTGGGTGCGGGTGACACCGTCGAATACTAAGCCTATGGTTCCAGCCAGCACGATTTCTAATGCGGGATCGGCATCGAGGTTGGCTAGTACGATATTGGTCGCAGAGTTTGGCAGCGTCCACAGCAAAACACCGTCAGACAGACGAAATGCCTGCGTTTGCTGACCAACTAGCGCTACCAGCTCTGCTTGCCCATCGCCATTGAGGTCGCCAACGGCGCTACCTGCAAGCCCAGCAGGAATATCGTAGGTTGTCACCATCGACAGTGGCCAACCTGCGAAGATCCGCACCGTTGAACCTTGACCCTGCCAGCCGTTTCCCGATACCGAGATGAGTTGTGGTCCATTGGCACCTTGCCAGATATGCAGCTGGGTAGCTCCACCGCTGCTTGAAGCAAGCGGAGAAATGCTGGTCACTTTTAGCGCTGAAACATCCTGTTTAAAAGCGATTAGCAGCGGCAAAGGATTATTGCTTGCGACGAACAACTCATCAATGCCATCACCGGTGAAGTCGGCAGTCGCGAGGCCGCCACGCATCACGACACCATAGTCAGTCATACGATAATACTGCCTCTCGAAGGCGTCGGCATAACTACTGAAAAGCATCGAGGTGCTGGTAATCAACACACCCAAAAACATCTGCTTGAAATTTGTGTGCATAAACATAGTGTTGGGCTTCCTTGTGGACGAACGATACATCACGATTATTAAACTGCTTTGTTTCTATTAGCGCGATAAATATATTTAATCGTATCAGAACAGTCGATAAAATGCGAACACACTGCATTTTAGAAGGAATAAATGCACAAATTATCAACTAAATTGTTGTAAAATCTGCGAAATAACGGAGTGCATGGTTGTTCATTACCGCAAAGGCGTAAATGCCGGTCGCGAAAATGTCAACCAATTCCAGAATGCGCGTCGTCAGCCAGGCTTTGCGATGTTCAAACTCTGTGTTGCTGTAGTTATCAAATCCACACAACCAAGATCGGCGCACGCAGCGGTTGATCAGGTGGAAACACTGCGCTTGAGTTGGGTCTACTAATTGGCGGCGCGGTTGGGTCATGGGCTAAGCTTGGCGGATGCTTGAGTTCGATCACAATCCGAGTGCGCTGGATTTTGACTCGGATTTATCTGAGGCGGTTGAACGCGCGGACACGGTTTTTAGCTCTGGGCTGGGGTGATGCGACTTTGCTCGCAGTTGATTAATGCGCTTACTGACGAACGATAAACTAATAGATCGCCTCAAACTCATCTGGCACGGCCGCCCACGCTTTGGCGTACACATGCACTTGGTGGCTAGGTTTTAGCTGCGCATCAACCAAGCCGCCGCCCGCTGCAATCCACGCCAAAATGCCGCCGCGTAGGTTGCGTGCCGGGATTTGACGTGCTTGCAAAGCGCGGGTCGTGATGCCGCTGCGATAGCCGATGGTGCAATACACAACAACAGGGCGCGCTGGGTACTTTAGATGCAAAGCAGGCAGTGCTTCCACGTCCACGGCGCCCGCAATCATCGATACCTGGCGCTCATTGGCGGCCCGCACGTCGACAAAGATCGGTGGTGCGTTTGAGTTCAGCGCAGCCAGCGCGGCGCTGGCTAGAATCGTCGGAGCATCCGCCACTTTGGGCTCAATATCGTGATAAAGCGCTTCTATTTGATTAATTTGATTTGCAGCAGCAAAACATTGCAACTTGAATTTCAAGACCGGGGCAATGCGGCTTTCATTTCAAGCGCGTGGAAAAGCTGAAATATGTTTGGCCCGGGCAGCGCGGTCAATTGGGCACCGTCGGCAAACGTTTAGCAGACGCACGAATGCGCGCGGCGCGGCCATCACAGCGCTTGGTAAGCTCTTGCGCACATTGTGTCAATTCCGGCTTCAGCAGTGCCTTTCTGAAAGCGAGAACAGCGACCAATGAATATTATTTGCTGTTGGTTGAGGGTGGCATTCAAACTGACGGATCGTCATCCCCGAATGTTTTAGTCGGGGATCCATCCTGCACTTGCGCAAAGTAAGGCTAATTGCAATCGTGCAACGCCAAAAAGCTCCCTGGATTCCCGCCAAAAGCATGCGGGAATGACGAACTCAGAGCGCCGCCGCCTCATTAAATTCGAATCAGCGAAAATTACCGAGATTCCTGGTCAGTTTGAATGGCACCCGTTGGCTAATGCCGAATTGATACCCTTCAATTGCAGGGTTACCTTGGCAAACTTCGCTGGCTAAGCTCGATTTTTTAGGGGCGCACCGACGATGAACACTAGAATCCTATGTTTTGCTATTTCCGGCGTCATGCTGTTGCTTGGCAGCGCGCAAACGCATGCTCAAGCCGTTGCGCAGGGGCGATTGCTTGCCAGCGATGCTGCACCGCAAAACAACTTCAGCCAGAGTATGGATATCGATGGCGATGTCGCGGTAATCAGTAACTCAACGGGTACCAACCCCTACGTGTTCGAACGCGTCAATGGCGTTTGGACTGAAGTGGCGCGGCTGGCACCGGGTGAAAGCACAGTGGGTTATAGCTACGCCATTGACGTCGCCGTCAGCGGCAACACCATCGCCGTAGGTTCATCAAAATCCAGCGGTGCGCTGCCACATTTTGGTTTGGTTTATCTCTTTGAAAAAATAAACGGCAGCTGGATTAAAGTGGCAAGACTAACCGCCGCGAATGCAAATACGCCGCAGGATGACTTTGGTGGCAATATCGATTTGTCCGGCAATCGGTTGGTGGCAGGCGAAGGCTACTTCAATGGCCACGGTGCGGCGTATGTTTACGTTAAAACTGCAGCGGGGTGGCAATTTGAAAGCTTGTTGATCGCCAGCGACCACGCAACCTACGATTCTTTTGGCGGTGAAGTCGCCATCGAAGGCGACCGAATATTGTTGCGCGGGCTCAGACAATGGCAATGTCAACCCCCACTTTAATGCCGGTGCGGGATATGTGTATCAACGCAATGGAAGTGTATGGCAACAAACGGCCAAATTAATTGCGGCAATACCGGCGGGCGGCGAATTTTTGAGCAGAAGCATTGCCCTATCTGGAAACAAGATTGCGCTGGGCGCGCCGTATGCAAACAGCGGTAATTTGCCGAACAGCGGCGGGGTTGATACCTTTGAATTTGACGGCACTAACTGGATCCGCAAGCCGCGCATTATTCCGCCCAATCTGCTCGCGGAGCAGAACTTCGGTACCTGGGGTTTGGCTTTTTCAGGTGCAGCATTGTTGGTCGGCGTGCCACAGCACCGGGTCAATAATCAAACGTATGGTTCTATGTTTCACTTTAAGCCTGCGGGGCCGGCAAATAATTGGACGTACTTTCAACGCTCGGAGGCCTATGACAACGTCGCAGGGCAATACTTTGGCGAAAGTATTGAAGTATCCGGCGAAACCATTATGGTCTCGGCTAGGGCACACAACAGCAACCGAGGTGCCGCATATCTTTTGTTTGATGGCATCTTTCTGAAAGATGGTTTTGAGAGTTTGTAGTTCTCTGTTGCCGTCGTACTTTGAAACCCTTCTGCGATCCTGATTAGCGCTGGGCCTCAGCAACACGAAGTCGTCATTCCCGCGAAGGCGGGAATCCAGGGTAAATGCAACCAATTTCTGTCGTCACCGCCCCTGGATCCCCGCGTTCGCGAGGATGACAAACCAGATACTGACGATGAGTGCTAATCAGGTCAGCGATTGATACCCTTCAATTGAAGGGTTACCTTGCGCAACGTCGGTGATTACGCTTATGCCTCTTTTGGAGCCACCGATGATCAACAAAATTCTATGTTTCGCAGTTTCCGGAGTCATGCTATTGCTTGCCAGCGCCCAAACGCATGCCCAAGCCATTGCGCAGGGGCGTTTACTTGCCAGTGACGCTGGGCCTGCGGTGAGTTTTAGCCACAGCATGGACATCGATGGCGATGTCGCAGTAATCAGCAATTCAAATTCAACAAACCCGTATGTGTTTGAGCGTGTCAATGGCGTTTGGACTGAAGTCGCGCGCCTTGCGCCGGGTGAAAGCACAGCGGGCCTTGCCTACGGCTATGATGTCGCTGTCAGCGGCAATACCATCGCCGTGGGTGCATTTAACCCAAGTGGTGGTGGTACGGGTGTAGTCCATATGTTTGAAAAAATTGCCGGTGCTTGGAGCAAAGTAGTGAAGCTAACGCCTGCGGAGTTGGGCTATGGGTTTGGCGCTAACGTCGACTTGTCAGGCAACCGACTCGTGGTCGGGGATGCTGGCTTCAACGCCCCAGATGGTTCCGGGCCTTTACAAGGTGCTGCCTATGTCTACGTCAAAAATTTGAACGGCTGGCAATTAGAAACTAAGCTAATCGCGAGTGACCGCGCGCCTTACGACAACTGTGGTGGCCATGTGGCGATAGAGGGTGATCGAATCTTGGTTGGGTGTGTGGGCTCAGACAACGGTAATGCGAACCCGCACTTTAATGCCGGTGCGGCGTATGTGTATCAACGTAATGCCACTGCGTGGCTGCAAACGGCGAAACTAACCGCCGCAATTCCCGATGGTAATGAATTTCTAAGCAGCAACATAGCGCTGTCGGGTAATCAGATTGCACTGGGTGCGCCGAACGCGAACAGTGGCAATTTGGCACGCAGCGGCGCGGTTGATACCTTTGAGTTTGATGGTGCCACTTGGGTGCGTAACCCACGGCTTATTTCGCCAAACCTGATCGCGAATCAGAATTTTGGCAACGGCGGATTGGCTTTTTCAGGCACGTCCTTGCTGGTGGGAATTCCAGGGCACGTCGTGAATAATCAACCCTATGGTTCGATGTATCAGTTTAAGCAAGCCAGCTCGGCAAGTGCTTGGGCACAACTTTCACGCTTTGAGCCTTATGACAACGTGCCAGGGCAATACTTCGGTGCGGTGATTGCCGTGGCGGGTGAAACCATTATGGTTTCAGCTACCGCGCACAATGGCGGGCAGGGTGCTGCGTATCTTTTGTTTGATGGAATCTTTCTGAAAGATGGCTTTGAGAGTTTGTGAGTTTAACGTCCAGCCAATTGCTCAGCAAATGCCTGTATGCGCGCGGCGCGGCTATCGCCCCGCGCGCTGAGTGCTTGCGCAAACTGTGTCAATGCCGGTTTCAGTAGCGCGCCGTCAAAGCGCTTTTCCGAAACTAATTTTGCCAACGCAAGCAGCATCGGTTCTGCGCTGTGTAGAAATCCGCCGTCGAGCCACCGCGCGGCGACCTGCAGTTGTTCGGCGGGTGAAAGCTGCACCGCGATGCCTGATTGGAGCAGATCTAACCAAATTTCATGCAGTGTTTTGATTTCGCCAAGGGACGCATCATTGACCAGCAAAACGCGTCGCGCCGCACTTGCTGCGGCAACACCACCCGGACCAAAGCGCGCGGCACGATAGGCAGGAATTAAAATATCGAGCCGTTGTGATTCATAAAAAGCCAAACTGCTCAATAGCGAATGCGCGCGGCTGAAATCCAGCTCGCCTAAGGCTTTGATGCCATCGCGTAGCTTTTGTGCGGTGCGCTCGTTTTCGGCGTTACTTCCAGGGGCGCGTTCTAACGTGTTTTCTGCGCGGCCGGATGGGCTTGTGGTGCTGGCTACTGCATGAGTTTCCTCAAAAAATTCTTCGCGTACTTTGCCAAGAGTGCGCAAGCCCCAGCATGCGAGTGCGCCCGCGATCATGCCGCCTGCGTGCGCATCAAAACCGATGTGTTCATGGCTGGTCAGCAGCGAATAAATTTCCTTGCCCAGCCAAATGGGCAGCAGCACCAGGGCAGGTACGTGCAAATAGTTAAAGTAAAAGCCAAGCCAGTAAAACACGCGCACACGCCGCATGCCCCAAAGCACCGGCAACGCGCCCATCAAGCCTGCAATCGCCCCAGACGCACCAAGCGCAGTAATGGGCGTGCCATAGCGCCAAAGCTCGGAGGCCAAACTTGCCGCCATGCCTGCGGCCAAATACAGAAACAAATACCAGCCGCGCGCAAGGGCACCCTCGACTAACAATCCAACGATGATCAGCATGAGCAAATTGCCCAGCAAATGCTCAAAATCACCGTGTAGAAAAGTTGCGGTCAACATCGTCAGCGCATTAAATGTACCGGTTCTGTGCGCATAGCGCTCGGTGAAGTTTGCTCGCAGCCAAAGTGCATCGAATTGCTGACGCTGTTGCCGATAACTCGAAAAATGGGCTTCGTCAGCAGGCAATATTTGGCCAGAATTGATGCGACTTAGAAAGTTCGCATCCGCCTGTAGCTCGCGCACGAGCAGCGTACTGCGCCAGGGTTCTTCCATTTCATTGACGGACTCGTACTGAGTGCGTCGCTCGCTGGGTTCAGTTTGCGCGATAAACGCCGGAATTTCATGTTCGCCCAGCTTAGCGCTGAGATAAAACTCAATCGCCAGCTCGGCCTTACCTTCGGCGGGCACTTGCAGGGCAAAATACACCCAGCAGTTGATCAAAATGAGGGCCAAAGTCACCCAGGGCATCGTTTGTCGACTTAGCGGTTTGTGCAGCGGCAAAATCAGCATTTGAAAACATTAAACCGAAACGTAGGCGGCTGAGAGCTTAACTGAGCCGCTGCTAAATATTGCGCGAACAACGAAAGTCTTGTTTAGCGCGATTCCTCAGTATTTGGTTCGTCATCCTCGCGAACGCGGGGATCCAGGGGCGGTGAAGACAGAAAATGGTTAGTGCGAGGCTTACGGAAACTCGAATTCAGGCTTTGGAACATTGCCACAATCAGGCACCTTTGCATTCACCCTGGATTCCCGCCTTCGCGGGAATGACGATTTCGAGTTAGCGAGGATTGGCGCTAGTCAGGAAGAAAGTAGTAGCCAGGGCTATCGTTTGCGCTGCACACACTAGCGCCGCTGTAACAGAATAATCACCGCCCCCGTACCACCCAAACCCGCCGGGGCCGAGTTAAACGCGATCACATCTTTGCGACGGCGTAATTCAAAATCGACCATCGATTTGAGTACCGCGCCCGAATCCCCGGAGCGCAAGCCTTTGCCGTGGATCACCAAAACGCAAAGTTTGCCAAGGTCGCGCGCCTCATGCAGGTACTGGTGCAGGTATTTTTTCGCAACACTCGCGCTTAAGTGATGTAAATCAAACTCCTCGCTGATTCGGAACTGCCCGCGTTTGAGCTGGCGCAATAGTTTTGGTGAATGGCCGTCGGCCAGATAGCTGATCTGTTCGCTGCCATCAATACGCGCGGCGTCGTCTGGCAATTCAAAAAGCTCAACAAGGACTTGCGCCTCATCTGCGCGGCTCATTGCGGCATCGGGTAGTGGTAGGGGCGGCTGAGCGGGCGTTGGCGTCGGCGCAAACCTGCGCACCGGGCCGATTAGACTGAGAAAAAGTTCACTATCGCTCAGCGGTTCAGCTTCAAGCGCATTATTTTTCAAGGCTTTACCACCGTGACGGCTTGCATCCTCGGCCAGCCTTGCTTGTGCTTTAACTTCATTGAGTGGCCGAATATCTGTTAGTCGCCGAACTTTCATAGGTGAACTGCTGTGCGGATGCCGCTATGATAGGGGCTAATTTTTTTTTTGACGTGGATGGCCGATGCGCCTGTTGGTAAGTAACGATGATGGCGTGTTGGCTCCGGGCATTATTGCCTTGGCGCAAGCATTACGCGAGTTGGGTGAAGTCACGGTAATGGCACCGGACCGGGATCGCTCAGGTGCCAGTAATTCTTTAACGCTCGGCCAGCCTTTGAGCGTGCATGAGTTAGAGCCGAATCGCTATTCGGTGAATGGCACGCCCACCGATTGCGTGCATTTAGCGCTTGGCGGTTTTCTTGAGGTGACGCCGGATATTGTTGTCAGTGGCATCAATAACTCCGCCAATATGGGCGATGACACACTTTATTCGGGCACCGTGGCGGCGGCGATGGAGGGGCGCAATTTGGGCTTGCCTGCAGTCGCCATGTCACTTTGCAGCGCGGATCACAAGGGTAAACACTTTGCCAGCGCGGCGCGCGCGGCCGTGTCAGTGGTGCGCCAACTAATGCAGGACAAGCTGCCGTCCGACACTTTGTTGAACGTGAATGTGCCGGATTTGCCTTGGGACGAGATTAAGGGCTATGAAGTCACGCGCTTAGGCATGCGCCATCGCGGCGAGCCCTCAATCCGCCAGCTCGACCCGCGTGGGCGCGCGATTTATTGGATTGGTGCCGCCGGGCCAGAAGCCGATGGCGGCCCAGGTACGGACTTTGACGCGGTTCGGCGTGGTTTTGTCTCGATTACGCCGATCACCATGGATTTGACGCGCTACACCGCGATGGACACAGTAAAACGTTGGGTTGGAACACTTTGAAAGCGCGGGATTGGGACACTTTGAAAATGTTGATTGATAAAATTAATGCGGTGAATACTCATGATGGTTAGTCGTTTATCGCCAATCGCGAATCAAAACGGGCAAGGGATTACCAGCCAACGCGCGCGCGATCGCATGATTGATCGCTTGCGTGCGCAGGGGATCACCGATGGCCGCGTATTGGCCGCGATGGCAAAAGTACCTAGACATTTATTTGTAGACGAAGGCTTCCAAAGCCGCGCGTATGAAGATACCGCGCTGCCGATTGGGTTTGGTCAAACGATTTCGCAACCGTGGGTGGTGGCACGCACGGTGGAGTTGGTATTGACGCATTTTGATCGCGAAGGCAGCTCGGCGCAAAAAGTATTGGAAGTCGGCACGGGCTGTGGCTATCAGGCGGCTGTGCTGGCGCAAATATGTCCAGAAGTATTTACCGTCGAGCGTATCGATGAGCTATTGCGCGGTGCCAGGCGGCGCTTACGCCATCAAGGGCTGGATTCAATACGCTCGAACCATGCGGACGGTCAATTAGGCTGGCCCGCACTCGCGCCGTTTGACGCCGCCGTGGTTGCCGCCGGTGGCTTAGCGCTTTCTGCGGAGTTTTTCGCTCAAATCGCGCCAGGTGGTGTGGTGGTGGCACCCGTGGGCGATGCCCGTCAGCAGGTATTGACGGTGTTTAGAAATACCTCATCCGGCTGGATCCAAGAAGCGGTGGCGAATGTCATGTTTGTGCCTCTTTTAGGCGGTGTCGCGTGAAAATTTTGGACAGCTTGAGGCTAATCTGCGTGCTCGTTGTTGTCGCTACTTTGACGGGCTGTATTGACCCACAAGTCGGCGTGCGCCGAGCGGGTTCAGGCAGCGGCGCAGATGGCGCAAACCGCGTCGCGCCTCGGCCTAGCGTCGGCGTGCACGTCGTGCAAAAAGGCGAAACACTGTATGCGATCTCGTTTAAATATACCGTCGATTTCCGTGATATTGCGCGCTGGAACAACATAATTGACCCGTATACGATTTATCCGAATCAACGGATAACGGTACGTGATCCCAGCGCTGCGCCGGTTTTAGAAGCGTCTGCCCCGCGTCCAAGCCCGCCGGTAACGACAGCGGCAAACAGCGGCGTCGTGGTGGCCACAATTCCAGTGCAAACGGATGGCGCCCCGCAAGCTATCAGTGGCACTGAAATTAATGCTGGCACCGAAGTCGCGGCTGGAAACGGCGTCACCGTTGCTGCGCTTGGCACGCCCGAACCGTTGGCGAATGCGCAGCCGTTAAATTCAGGGCAAAGTCCGAGCAACGCTCAGGGCTTGCCCACTGGTTTTACCGATGGCGCAGCAGCGACGCCGCAAGATACGACCACGGCAACCATAACGCCAGCGATAGCAGCCACAGCGCCAGCGATTGTTCCAGAAGCCGAGATTATCGCGCCCGTGACCGCGACAGTTCCTGGGATTAAACCTGTGGCCGGCCGAAACGGTTGGGGCTGGCCGGTGCAGGGCAAGCTGATTGGTACCTTTGCCAGTGCCGATCCTGGACGCCAAGGCATTGATATTGCTGGTAATTTCGGTGACGCGGTGTACGCCGCAAACGCCGGTGAAGTGGTGTATTCCGGCCGGGGCATTATCGGTTATGGCGAGCTGATCGTAATTAAACATGACGATGCAACGTTGACTGCGTATGGCCACAACCGCAAACGCTTGGTAAGTGAAGGTCAGCGAATAAAGCAAGGCGAAACCATTGCCGAAATGGGTAAGGACCCACAAGGCCGTGCACTGCTGCATTTTGAGGTACGTCGCAACGGCAAGCCGGTCGATCCCTTAGGTGTTTTGCCAGCCCGTGCGCGGTGAGTGCGGGCGCGGTGAGTTTGGGCGTGAATGAGCATCAACTCAGCGCCCCAGACGTGCGCATTACCGACGGTTTTTTACCCGAGCACGCTGCGCTGTTTGAGCTGCTTCGCAAGTCGATTTGCTGGGAAGAAAGCATGGCGGTGCGCAAAACTGCCTCGTTTGGCGTGCCGTACAACTACGCGCAGCTCAGCTACCCGGCTGTGCCTATGCATGCGGCGCTGTTGCCCGTGGCGGCAAAACTGTCGGCGCAACTGGGTATCGAGTTCAATAATTGCCTGCTGAATTTTTATGAGTCGGGCGAAAACACGATGGGTTTTCACGCCGATGACACGACTGGGTTGCAGGCGCATACGGGCGTTGCGATCATTTCCTTAGGCAGCGCGCGCAAAATTACCTATCGCAGTAAGCTGATTCCAACCATTCGACATGCCTTTAATCTAGCGCCGGGTTCCTTGCTTTATATGGACTCAGCCGTGCAAGAAACCTGGGTGCATGCGATCCGCAAACAACGCGACGTCGGCGCCAGAATTAGCCTGACTTGGCGGGCGTTTCGTTAGGGTTATTGGCCATGCTTTTACGTTTAACCGACATCACGTTGCCGCTAGCCTTGGACAGCAGCCCCGAACCGAGCGATTTGCGCCGCGCGGCTTGCGAGCGCCTGCAAATTTCCGACGCGCAATTGCTCAGCCTGGAAATATTTCGGCGCGCCTATGACGCGCGCAAGCGCTCGGCGATTAGCTTGATTTACACATTATTGGTGCAAGTGGCTGATCCGGCGGCGGTTTTGGCGAAGAATTTGCCGCATGTCAGCATCGCACCCGATACCGGGTATCACTTCCTTGACGCAGCAAAAGCGCCGCCACATCGCCCGGTAATTATTGGTTTTGGCCCCTGTGGACTTTTTGCCGCACTGATTTTGGCGCAAATGGGCCTGTGCCCAATTGTTTTGGAGCGCGGTAAAGCGGTACGCGAGCGCACCAAAGATACGTTTGGACTCTGGCGTCAAGGCGTACTGAGCCCGGAAAGTAATGTGCAGTTTGGTGAGGGCGGTGCGGGTACTTTTTCCGACGGCAAACTGTGGAGCCAAGTCAGCGACCCGAAACACTACGGCCGCAAAGTCTTGCAAGAATTTGTCAAGGCCGGCGCGCCGGAAGAAATTTTATATGTCAGCAAGCCACATATCGGCACCTTTCGCTTAGTCAGCATGATCGAAAAAATGCGCGCCGAGATCGAAGCGCTGGGCGGTGAAATTCGCTTCCAAGCAAAAGTTAGCGATATTTTGATCGAGGACGGCCACGTTCGCGGCGTTAGTTTGGCGTCCGGTGAACATTTGCGCTGCGATCAGTTGATACTTGCCATTGGCCACAGCGCCCGCGATACCGTGGAAATGCTGCATCAGCGCGGTGTTTTTTTGGAAGCTAAAGCGTTTTCAGTGGGCGTGCGGATTGAACACCCGCAACATCTGATCGATGCAGCGCGATTTGGGCCGTATGCCGGGCATCCACTGTTGGGCGCTGCCGACTATAAATTGGTGCATCACGCAAAAAATGGCCGCTCGGTGTACAGTTTTTGCATGTGCCCAGGTGGCACTGTGGTTGCGGCCGCCAGCGAAGCCGGGCATCTAGTCACTAACGGCATGAGTCAATATTCGCGCAATGAACGCAATGCCAACGCGGGCTTGGTGGTGGGCGTGACGCCCGCTGATTTCCCCGATGCTTCGCCACTTGCAGGGGTAGCGTTTCAGCGCGCGCTGGAAAGTCGCGCATTTGCACTGGGTGGCAGCAATTATTATGCCCCGGCGCAGCGTGTCGGCGATTTTTTAGCCGCGCGTGCGTCCACCGAACTTGGCAGCTTAATTCCGAGCTACACCCCCGGCGTTACGCCTACCGATTTGGCGAATTTGCTGCCCGAATACGCAAGCACAGCGCTACGCGAAGCGCTGCCCGCGCTGGATCGACAGATTCGCGGCTTTGCCCTACCCGATGCGCTGATGACCGGCGTGGAAACGCGTACTTCCTCGCCGGTGCGAATTAAACGTGGTGCCGATTTTCAATCGGTCAATGTGCGCGGTCTCTATCCAGCCGGGGAGGGCGCTGCCTATGCCGGTGGCATTATGTCGGCTGCGATTGATGGCATTGAGGTGGCGCAGGCTTTGGTTCAAAACCTTTGAAAAGGGCTTTGGCCTCAGTCGTTGGCCAGGTGTAGGTCGCGGCGAATGGAGTTTTGAATGCAACTCAACGCTAGGTATGCTGCTACCGATTTAATAGTGCAAGTATGCACATTGTAACTTCGTTAATGCATGCAATTGAACCGAGCGCTTATAATCATTGAGAAATTGAAATTGCAGGGTCTTTCTTGTGATCATTTTTAGGAAAATTATAAGTTATGAAAAATCATATTATTTTTATGTGCGCGGCAATGGCCGTGGCTTCGACTCAAGCCATGTCGGAGACCTACAGCAAGATTGATTTCCCAATACCCGGGCTCAGCGCTGCTGGTGCAAGCACAAGCCCAAAAATCGATGATTTTGGGGTGAACGTTGCCTTTGTGTCGACCAAGCCCGGTCTTGTTATTGGTGACACCAATATCTACCCCGATCTTTTCGTCAAAAATCTCCAAACCAACGTAACAACGATGCTTTCGCGCGCGCCGAGCGGCATCGCAGGCAACGGGAATACGTCCTCTGGCTATGGCGAACTCGCAATTAGTGGCGATGGTTTAACGGTGGCATTTGTCTCCAGCGCCACCAATTTGACGGGTTCCGTTGATGGCAATAGCTATCATGATTGTTTTTTCGTTAGGCTTGATTCGCTGGTAGTACCAGCGCCAATTGTTCGCATTACACCGCACAACATTGTTCCAAACCTCTCGTGTCTACACGTGTCCGTAAATTTTGACGGTAGCAAAATCGCGTTTGCAACTAACGCGACTAACCTTGGTCATGGCACAACCACAGCCAATGTATTTTTATACGACGTGCCAACTGGGTCCGTATCGCTGCTAAGTACCCCAGGCGCACCCATCAGAAACGGTTCCTACAGTCATTACCCTAGTATTAACTCTTTGGGTGATTCAGTTGTTTGGCAGGCAAAATCGGTGGCGGATCCAGTTGGTTACCCGCATATTTTTTTGCGTAAGGGCTTCGGAATTACTCGCGTCGATACCGCTTTAGCGTCCGCGTGCAATGTTGCGCAAACGCTGTGTGGCGATGCTTTTGGCAATGGCGGTAGCAGCTATCCTGCGATATCGGACTCGGGTGTGGTGACTTGGCAATCGAGTTCTAAAGCAATGGTTTCAAACGATCCGAACGGGAATGGTATTGATGTCTATAAACGCGAACTTTCAATTCCTTTATCCGCCATCGTAGCAGTTGCGCAATCGCCTGACACCAGCCATTCGACTGAGCCTGCGATCGCAGCGGCCACTAATGAAGTTGTGTTCCGTACTCCTTGGAATGGTTTGTTTAGTCCCGATAACAATAATAACAATGATCTATTTTTCTATGACTTGAGCTATGCCACTTCTTATCGTTTGATAAGCAAATCGGTGAGTGGCGGTGTTGCCAATGGCGCAGTCCGCATGCCTGATATATCGCGTGATGCGCAATTTATTGCGTTCGGTCAAAATGGCGGAAATTACCCTGGAACGACGGCCCCCAACATCGGACAGGCAATCGTCGTACTTGATCGACTTAACAGCGTAAATCACAATTTGGAAGTCAAAATTAACGGTGGGGCAATTTGTACTGCTAGCTTGTGTAGTGTAACGGTCACAAACCTTGGTCCGAACGACGCCGCGAACGTCACTCTAACGTTAAGCGAGACTTTGGGCGCTATGACCGTCCAGGCACCTTTGCAATCCCCGGCTTGGGCGTGCCAAGTAAATGCTACAAAAGTCTGCAAACGTGCCAGCTTGCTAGCGAATGAAACTGCGACATTTTGGCTGCAAAATACCGCTTCGTCGGCCAACTCAGTCAGAGCAGATTTTGCTGCCGACAGGCTGGACTCAGATTTCGCCAACAATACCGCTGTCGCCACGCTGCCAGCAAATTAGTCTTATTGAAGGTGTGTCACGCGACTGATAAGGTATATTTTTTTACTTTGTCAGCCGCGTTATTTCCCTTCTAGTTTTGCCACTAAATGCAAACTTTCGCCATTTAGAAACATCGCTCTAAGTACAATGCCTACAAAGGCTGCGGACAATTAACGGATTGCGTGGATGTACGATTACATCGTGGTAGGGGCGGGCTCAGCGGGCTGTGTTTTGGCGGACCGTTTAAGCGAATCGGGGCAATTCTCGGTGTTGTTGCTTGAGGCAGGTGGCAGTGATTGGAATCCCTTTGTGCACATGCCAGCGGGCATCGCACAACTGAACAAATTTCGCGGCATGAGTTGGAATTACGATACTGAAGCGGAAGTGGCGCTCAACAATCGCAAGCTGTATTGGCCGCGCGGCAAATTACTGGGCGGCTCCAGTTCGATCAACGCTATGTGCTACATCCGTGGCCATAAGTCTGATTACGATCATTGGCGCGATCTGGGTAATCCAGGTTGGGGCTATGATGATGTGCTGCCATATTTCCGGAAGAGCGAACACAATTCACGCGGTGCTGATGCTTTTCATGGTGATTCTGGCCCGTTGCACGTGTCGGATTTGCGACATACCAACGTTTTAAGTCATGCTTTTATTGATGCCGCACAACAGGCTGGCTTCGCTGCCAACACGGATTTCAACGGCGCCGAGCAAGCCGGCTTTGGTCTGTATCAGGTCACGCAAAACAATGGCCGACGCTGCTCGACCGCAGCCAGCTTTTTGGCGCGTGCACGCACCCGGCGTAATTTTAGTTTGCGCATGCATGCCCAGGCATTAGGTTTGGTTTTTGACGGCACACGGGCGACCGGCGTGCGCTATTTGCGGCAAGGGTGCGTACAGATTGCAACGGCTGCGCGCGAGGTCATACTTTCTGGCGGTGCGATCAATAGTCCACAGTTGCTGATGCTTTCCGGCATCGGTGACGAGACGGCACTGCGCGCAGCAGGCGTAAAACCGATGCTCAATTTGAAAGGCGTGGGTAAAAATTTGCAGGATCATTTGGACATCTGCACGCTAAATTATTGCAACGCGAAAGTAACCTATGACACCGCCAGCGACTTCATGGTGGGCATGGAATATCTGTGTACCGGTGGCGGCATTGGCAGCTCGAATATTGCCGAAGCCGGTGGCTTCGCGGCCAGCCGATATGCGCAAGCAGGTCGGCCGGACTTGCAGTTTCATTTTGTCCCAGCGTTGCTGGAGGATCATGGTCGTACCCGACCGGCGGGGCAGGGTTTTACCGTGCATGTCTGCGCGTTGCGCCCAGAAAGTCGCGGCGAAATTGCGCTGGCCAGTAATGATCCACTGGCAAAAGCTTTAATGCGGCCAAATTACCTTTCGGTGGATAGCGATTTAAAAACCATGCTGGATGGCTTGCGAATTAGTCGCGATATCTTTGTCGCAAAATCGTTAGCTAAATATACCGCGAAGGAGTTTTTGCCCGGTGCGTCGCTGAATACAGCAGCAGAACTCACCGCATTTATTCGGCAAAAAGCGGAAACCATTTATCACCCGGTGGGCACCTGCAAAATGGGCGTAGACGAGATGGCCGTGGTTGATGCGCAACTTCGGGTGCACGGCACATTAGGATTGCGTGTAGTGGATGCCTCGATTATGCCCACACTGATTGGCGGTAATACCAACGCGCCCTCAATTATGATTGCTGAGCGCGCTAGCGCCATGATTTTATCAGCATGAATACTTGCAGCTTGAGGCCTAACTTGATGACTAGCAGCCATCAAGCAGTCAAGTTACGCTTTCGTATCGCACGGGTGCCTGTTATGCTTGGCGGCTGGATATTCACAAACTCACACTTAAGAAAACACAAGGAGTCCGTTATGGGCCGTGGTGACAAGCGTTCGCGCAAAGGCAAAATTTTCAAAGGCAGCTATGGCAACGTGCGTCCGCACAAACTTGCCGTTTATATTGCACCAGCAGCAACGGCAGTAAAAGCGGCACCAAAAACGTTAAGCGTCAAAAAGAAGTAAGTAGTTCGCGTAGCAATCCGCCAGAGGCGGATAAATTGCGAAGGTAAAACGAAGTTTCTTCATAGACTTGACCAAAAAACCCGCCCTGTCGCGGGTTTTTTTTTTGTGTGCGCCCAGCATGGGCGCGCTCTTGGAGGTGAAAGTCCTCTCGTAAGCTGACCACAGCGAGCGAAGTGAAGCGCAACTGCGAGGCGGCGACAAATCGTGGGAAGGAAGCGTGGATCGAAATTGCGGGCCGATGGACAAGAACCGGATAGAAGGCGGTGCTGATTAAGGCGAGCGGGCACAATTCCGCGAAGTTTTTGTGGTCAAGACGGTATCTGTCAACCTACTTGTCGCATTTTCTGCTTATTTTGCATTGCTAACCTGACCACTTTCCCACAGCTTCCCTCCTCCTAGGGCTAGATCGAATAGCCCGTCGTCGGCGACTGCGTCGACTGTGGAAAAGTGGACAG